>NZ_JBFAPO010000033.1:0-121650 GCF_040676755.1 Dactylosporangium sp. NPDC049525
TCCCACATCCACGGGATGATGTCTTTGAGCTGGTCGACTTTGGTCATGCCGGCCCAGGGCACGACGCCGCCGCCGAGGCCTTTGACGGCGGTGAGCGCGGCCTCGAACTCGGCGACGGTTTTGGGTGCGGTGGTGACGCCTGCTTTGGTGAGCAGTTCGGTGTTGCTGATCAGGCCGATCCCGGCGAACGTCCACGGCAGTCCGTACTGCACGCCGCCGGACTGTCCCAGGGCGAGGGCGGCGGGGGCGTAGTCCAGGCCGGTGGCGACGCTTTTGAGGTCGAGGAGTTTGCCGGTGGCGGCGAGGGTGGCCAGCCACGCCACGTCCAGCTGCACGGCGCCGGTCAACTGTCCACCCTGGACCTGCAGCAGCAGCTGGTTGAGGTAGTCGTTGTACGGATACGACGGGGTGCTGATCTTCGTGCCGGCGTTGGCGGCGGTGTACTTGTCGATCTGCGCCTGGATCGGTTCCTTGGTGACCGCTTCGTTGAACGACCAGGACGTGAGGGGGAATTCCTTGACGCCGTCGTCCTTGAGGCCTTCGGTGCCGGCGGGGGCGGGGGTGTTCGTCGTGGGGGCGCAGGCGGCGAGGGTCGTGCCGAGGGCGCTGAGGCCGAACAGGCCCAGCGCGGAGCGGCGGGTCAGAGACATGTGTGGCTCCAGGTGGAAGGGGTGTGGGGTGTTCAGCCCTTCACGGCGCCGGCGGTGAGGCCGGCGACGAGGTAGCGCTGCAGGATGGTGAAGCCGATGACGACGGGCAGGGACACGACCAGGGACGCGGCCATCAGGTCGGGCCAGGCGGTTTCGAACTCGCCGAGGAACGTGTTGACCAGCCCGGGTGGCAGGGTCTGCTTGTCCGGCCCGGCCAGGGTCAACGCGAAGATGAAGTCGTTCCAGCCGCGGATGAACGCGAACAACCCCGTGGCGACCAGACCCGGCAACGACACCGGCAGCAGGATGCGGTGGATGATCGCGCCCTGCCCCGCACCGTCGACCTTCGCCGCTTCGATGAGCTCGTCGGGGATGGTGTCGAAGAACCCTTTGAGCATCCACACGCACAGCGGCAGCGTGAACGTGGTGAACGACAGGATCAGCGCCAGATAAGAATTGATCAACCCGACCTGGGAGAACACCAGATACAGGGTGATCAGCAGCAGCGCCTGCGGGAACATCTGCGAGGCCAGCACCAGATACATCAGGGAACGACGGCCCCGGTACCGGAACTTCGCAAACGAATACCCCGTGTACGCCGCGACGATCACGGTGAGCACCGCGGTGATGGTGGACACGATCAGGCTGTTGGTCAGGTACCGCAGCAGCTTCGGGTTGTCGAAGATCGCGGTGAAATGCTCGAACGTGATCCGGTCGGGGATGAAGTGCGGCGGGAACCGGAACACGTCATGCGTCGGGGTGAGCGCGGTGACCAGGACCCAGTAGACGGGGCCGAACGCGAAGATGCCGATGAGCGCGACGGTGGTGGCGGGGGCGAACAACCGTCTCATGCCGGCTCACCACGCTCGGAGACCCGCACGTACACCACGACCAGGACCAGGATCAGCACCAGCCACAACGCACCCAACGCGCTGGCCTGACCCAGATCGAACGCCTTGAACGCAGTGTCATACACCGCCACCGCGAACGTGGTGGTGGAACCGGCCGGGCCACCACCGGTCAGCACGTAGATCATGTCGAAGTGCTGCACATTCCAGATCACCTCAAGCAGCACGACGATGCCGAGGATCCCGCGCAGGTGCGGCAGGGTCACGTGCCAGAACCGGTTCACCGCACCCGCACCGTCCAGCGCGGCGGCCTCGTGCAGAGCGTGCGGCACGGTCTGCAGACCGGCCAGCAGCATCACCATGATCCACGGGAAACTCGCCCAGCTCTTCGCCACGATGATCGCCGCCATCGCAGTGCCGGGACTGCCGAGCCACACCACCGGCTCGTCGACCAGGTGCAGTTGGACGAGCAGACCGTTGAGCAACCCGTAGTTCGCGTTGAAAATCCACAACCAGACGAACGAGACCACGACACCGGGGATCACCCACGGCATCAGGAACAGGCCGCGCAGCACCGCCCGACCACGCAACCTCGTGTTCAGCGCCAGAGCGAGCGCGAACCCGATGATGACCGGCACGACGGTGGAGCCGACGGTGAACACGACCGTGTGCTCCAGGACCGGCCAGAAGTTCTGGTCCAGCACCGCCTTGAAATTGTCCAGCCCGGCGAACGAGCGGCCGGGCAGGACCAGACTCTGGTTGAACAGGCTCGTGGACAGCGACCCGACCAGCGGATACAGCACGACCGCGCCGAGCAGCGCGAGCGCCGGCAAGGTCAGCAGGAACCCGAAGGTGCGGTCCTTCACAGCGACACCGCACTGGGGTGGTGGGCCGGTCCGACGTAGCCGAGGCCGATGCTGATCGAGTCGGCGGCCTCGATGACGATGCGTGACAGTGCGACCTCCCGGCTCTGCAAGTCGATTGCGGACAGCGGGCCGGAGACCGACAGCGCGGCGACGACACTGCCGGCGCCGTCGCGGATCGGGGCGGCGACGCAGGCCCGGCCGAGCGCCAGCTCCTCCAGCTCGGCGCCGTAGCCCCGGGCGGCGGTCAGCTCGAGCTCGGCGTCGAGCTTCTCGTGCGTGGTGATGGTGCGTGGGGTGTAGGCCACCAGGGCGCTGGCCGGCAGCAGCCCCCGCCGCTCGATCGGCGTCAGGCCGGTCAGCAGCGACTTGCCCAGGCCGGTGGCATGCAGCGGGTTACGCTGCCCGGCGAGGACGAACGCCCGCGGCGCCTGCCGGCCCTCGAAGTTGAGCAGGTAGAAGAGGCTGGCGTCGCGGCGGACCGCGACGTTGACGCCGAGCCCGAGGTCGGCCGCCAGGTTCTGGGCGATCTGCCGCGCCTCGCGGTGCACGGGGTGGCTGTTGAGCACGGCGCCGCCGAGACTGACCGTGTCCAGGCCGAGCCGGTAGAGCCCGCTGACCGGGTCACGGTCGACGAAGCCGGCCGCCTCCAGGGTTGCGAGCAGGCGCGACGCGGTGGAGAGTCCAAGGTCTGCGAGCTTGGCGACGTCGGAGACGCGCAGCTCGGAGCGGCCGGCCGTGAAGACCCGCAGCACCGTCAGCGCCCGCTCGACGCTCTGATTGCTTCCGACATCCGAAGCCATCGGGGCCCTCTCTGGAAGTTACTTGCGTGATACGGCAAGATATCCCGCATGCTGCAAGTGGTCAACCACAGAGCGGGGGTGCCTCATGAAGATCGTTGACGTGACGACGTTTCCGCTGAAACTGCGCGGCGACGACGTCTATCTGGGCGCCGCCACCCGGGATAATCCTGAAAAATCGGACTATTACACTCGGCCGCCGTGGCGCAGCCTGTACTCGGACCGTTACGAAACGCTCCTGGTCAGGATCACGTGCGACGACGGCACGGAGGGCTGGGGCGAGGCACTCGCACCCGTCGGGCCGGAGATCGTGCAGGCGATCGTCGACCGGCTGCTGACGCCCGCCCTGCTGAAACAGGACCCGCGCAGGGTCCGGCCGATGTGGACCAGGCTCACCGGGCTCATGCGGGAGCGCGGGCATCTCGTCGGTCACCAGGCCGATGCCCTCGCCGCCGTGGACATCGCGCTGTGGGACCTCGCGGGGAAGGCGGCCGGGCTGCCCGTGCACGCGCTGCTCGGCGGGGCGTACCGCGACACCGTCCCCACCTACGTCTCCGGCCTGCCGGTCGCCACCGATGCCGAGCGGACGGCGCTCGCCCGCAACTGGATTGCACAGGGTGCAACCTCGGTGAAGCTGCACCTCGGCCGTGGGGTGGAGGAGGACCTCGCCACCTTCGACGCGGTCGCCGCGACCGGGATGCGGGTCGCCGTCGACGCGCACTGGGCCTACGACCTCGCCGGCGCGCTGCGCCTCGGCAAGGCGCTCGATGCTCGCGGCGCCTGGTTCCTGGAGGCGCCCCTCGCGCCCGAGGACGTCGACGGCCACCGCGAGCTCGCCGCCGCGCTCGTCACCCCGGTCGCGGTCGGCGAGACGCTGCGCAGCCGGTTCGAGTTCAAGCTGTGGCTGCAAGAGCGGGCCCTGGACCTCGCCCAGCCTGACGTCGGCCGCACCGGCATCACCGAGGCCATGGCCATCGCCGAGATCGCGTCCGTGCATCACGTGCCGGTGGCGCCGCACCATTCCGTCGGGCTCGGCGTCGTGCTCGCCGCCGGGATCCACGTCGCCGCCGCGATCGAGGCGATGCCGGTCTTCGAGTTCCAGCCCGGCCCGTTCCCCGTCGCCAACCGCATCCTCACCCGGCCGCTGACCGGCGGACCGGGGTCGTTCCACGTGCCGACCGCGCCGGGCCTCGGCGTCGACGTCGACATCACCGCCCTTCTGGAGGACCAGTGAGCCGCTCCGCCGACGTGCGCGGGCTGATCCCCGTGCTCGCCACCCCGTTCCACCCCGACGGCTCACTGGACACCGGCAGCCTGCGGCGGCTCGTCGAGTTCTCCGTGCGCGCCGGCGTCGACGGGGTCGCCGTGTTCGGCTTCGCCAGCGAGGGTTTCACGCTCACGGTGCCGGAGCGCGCGTCGATCCTCGCGGTGGTCCGCGAGGCGCTCGGCCCCACCCTGCCGATCGTCGCCGGGGTGTCGGCGACCGGCACCGGCGACGCGATCGACCAGTGCCGCGCCGCGGCCGACGCCGGCGCGAGCGTGGCCATGCTCATCCCGCCGTTCATGGTGAAGCCCTCCCCCGCGCAGATCGTCGACTTCTACGGCACCGTCGCGGCGGCCGGCGGGCTGTCGGTCATGGTGCAGGACGCGCCGGCCTCGACCGGCGTCAACCTACCCGTGCCGCTCATCGTCGAGCTGTCCAAGTTGGACGGTGTCGACTCGGTGAAGGTCGAGACCCAGCCGACCGCCCCGAAGGTCGGCGCGGTCATCGAGGCGACGGCCGCCGACTTCCTCGTCCTCGGCGGGCAGAACGCGCTGTTCGTCCTGGAGGAGTACGCCCGTGGCGCCGTCGGCACCATGCCCGCAAGTGAGTTCCCGGACCTGCTCGCTCCTGTCCTCCGTGCGTACCAGGCGGGGTCGGTCGCCGAGGCGAGGGCGGGGTTCAACCGGCTGCTGCCACTGATCCGCTTCGGGCTGCAGCCCGGCATCGCATGGTCGATCCACAAGCACGTGCTGCACCGGCGGGGCGTCATCGCGTCCACCACGGTCCGCGCACCCGCCGTCGACGCCGACCCGGCGACCCTTGCCGCGCTGGCCCTGATCCTGGACGACCTCGACCTCGAGGGCTCCGGGCGGTGAGGGGTGTCCTCGTGCTCGGGGCGACCTCGCCGATCGGGCTCGCGATCGGCCGGGCCTTCGCCGGCGACCGGGTCGCGGGTGCCGCCCTGGACACCACCGGCGATCCCGCGTTCGAGGCGAGCTGGGCGGTCGACTGCTCCACCAGCTCCGGCGCCGCCACGGTGGTGCGCCGCGCCGTGGACCTGTTCGGCCGGCTCGACGTGCTCGTCCTCGCCGCCGCGGTGATGCCGGTGGCGCCGGCCGAGACCCAGACCGACGACGAGTGGCGCGCCGCGATCGACGTGACCCTCTCCGGTGCCTTCTACGCCTGCCGGGCGGCGCTGCCGCACCTGCCTTCCGGCGGCAGCATCGTGGCGGTCACCTCCGTCAACAGCTTCCTGGCCGCGCCGGGTCTGCCCTCGTACGCCGCGGCGAAGGCGGGCCTGGACGGCCTGGTCCGCCAGCTCGCGCTCGAATACGGTCCGCGTGGCATCCGGGTCAACGCCGTCGCGCCCGGCATGATCGGCGGCGAGCACCTGCCCGACGTCGCGGAGGGGTATCCGCTGCGCCGGGTCGGCCGCCCGGAGGAGGTCGCGGCGGCGGTCGCGTTCCTGGCCTCCCCCGGTGCCGGTTTCATCACTGGCGCCTGCCTCCCCGTCGACGGCGGCCTGTCGATCGCCTCACCGGCCGCGTTCCTCCGCCCGGACCTGCGCGCCCGGTGGCTGTCGTGACCACACCGACCGCCGGATCGGCCGCCGGATCGGCCGGGAGCGGGCTGATCGTCGGGCTCGGTGAGGCGATGGTGCTGTTCCAGCCCGCCGACCTCCTTCCGTTGGAGGAGTGCCGGGCGGCGTCGGTGCACGTGGCGGGCGCCGAACTGAACCTCCTCGCGGCGGCGGGGCGGGCAGGTGCGCGGACGGCGTTCTGCAGCCGGGTCGGCGACGACCCGTTCGGGCGGCGGGTCGTCGCGGCCGCCGCCGGGCTCGGGGTCGGGACCGGCCTGGTCACCGTCGACGACACCCGGCCGACGGGCGTGTTTGTCAAGGACGTGCAGGCCGACGGCGCCCGGCGGGTGCACTACTACCGGGCCGGCTCGGCCGCGTCCGTCCTCGACGAGGCCGACGCGGACCGGGCCCTGGCCGCCGGGCCCGACCTGGTCGCGGTGTCCGGGCTGACCGCCGCGCTCGGCGCGGGCCCGCGGCGGGCGGTGCTGCGGCTGGCCCGCGAGGCGCATGCCCGTGGCATCCCGGTCGCCGTCGACCCGAACCTGCGGCCCGGGCTCGACGGCGTGGTCAGTGCTGTGACGGAGTTGCTGCCGTGGACGACGTACCTCCTCCTCGGGATGGACGAGGCGGTGCCGCTCTTCGGCACGGATGACCCCGCGACGGTCTTCCCGCAGGCCAAGGCCGCCGGCGTGGGCGAGGTGGTGTTGAAAGCCGGTGCCGGCGGCTGCTGGCACGAGGGTGACCCGCCGGCCCACCTGCCGTCCGTGGCGGTGCGGGCGGTTGACCCGGTCGGCGCCGGGGACGCGTTCGCGGGCGCATATCTCGCCGCCCGCCTCCGCGGGATCGGGCCGCGGGGCGCGGCGTGGCTCGGCACCCGGTTCGCGGCGGGGGTGGTCGCAACGGCCGGGGACACCGACGGCCTGCCGTCTCCTACCGAGGTGGTAGCACTCCTGGCGGAGGCCCCCTGACAGAGTGCGACACCCGGCGGCCGTAGCACTCCCGGCAGAAGCGCCCTGACAGAGTGCGGCACCCGGCAACCGATGTCCCTCCCGCGAACACCCTTCAGTCGGCCACCTGGCGGCCGATGAGCGGTTGGGTCCTCCTGCAGGTCCCGGGGTCAACCGTCCAGAGGGAGCGTCGAAACGTCATGCCCGGAGTCCTCGCCTGGCTCATGCCGAAGGTCCGGCTCAGCGACGCGGCCTTCCAGTCCAGACACCGGGCGCTGCGGCTGCTGCTGATGCTGCATGTGCCGCTCCTCGTCGTCATCAGCGTGCTCAACGGGCACTCGATCGTCGGCGAGCACACGCACGGCGGTGCCTGGCTCGTCTGGTCGGCCAACGCCGGCGTGCTGATCTGCGCCGTCGCCGGCAACATCGCCCGCAGCCGGCGCGGCGCCGCGATCGCCGTGTCGACGGGGCTGGTCCTGGCCGCGGCCGCGCTCGTGCACGCCGGCAACGGCCTCACCGACCTGCACTTCCATTTCTTCGTCGTGGTGGGGTTGGTCAGCCTGTACCAGGACTGGGTGGCCCTGTTCGTCACCGTCCTGCTGGTCGGCGCGCACCACCTCCTCGTCGCGATAGCGATGCCGGACATGTTGTTCAGCAGCCCGCAGGCCCGGGACCACCCGATCCTGTTCGTGCTCATGCACGCCGGGTTCGTCGTCGCGATGTGCCTGACGCAGCTGACGTACTGGCGATTCGCCGCCAACGCCGAGGCCGAGGTCGACGCGGACCGCGCCAGGGTCGCGGCGCAGAACCAGACGGCGCTGCGGGCCGCTGCCGACGACGCCACCCTGCGCGAGGAGGCCGCCGCGAGCAACGCCGCGGAGCAGGTCGCGCACAGCGAACGCCTCGGCCGGCGGCTGGAGACGGTGCTGGCCGACGTCGCCGACGCGGGGGTGCAGCTGGGTGCCGAGGCCGGCGCGGCGATGGAGTCGTTCGAACGGAAGCTGGCCGGGATGACGGGCGCGGTCCGTGACGCCGTCTCGGACGTCGAGGCGGCGCTCAGCGACTCCAACCACGCGCGGACCGTCATCGGTGAGCTCGAGACCGCCATCGCCGACATCGCCACCGTCGCGGGTCTCATCCAGGCGGTCGCGGACCAGACGAAGCTGCTCGCACTCAACGCGACGATCGAGGCGGCCCGGGCGGGTGAGGCCGGGAAGGGCTTCGGCGTGGTCGCCAACGAGGTCAAGGATCTCGCGGCGCAGACCGCCGCCGCGACGGGCCGCATCGAGACGACCGTCGGTCAGGTCACCGCGGGTGCGGCGGCGGCGGCGAACGCGGTCGGTGGGGTCGCGGACCGGCTCAGCTCGGTTGCGGCCGCCCAGCGCGAGGTCGAGGCGTCGCTGCACGAGCAGACCAGTCTCGCCGCCACGACCCGCGGCTCGGTGGCGGCAGCGGCGGAGAAGGTCAGCGCCACCGCCCACCAGCCCTGACCGGCACCGCCCCGGATCAGCCAGGTGCGGGTGCGGGCACCTCGGCGGCCGGAACCGGAGCCGACGTGCGGAACGCCGGTGCCAGGGCGACGATCCCCGCCGCCAGCACCGCCGGCACCACGAACGCCAACCGCAGCGTCGCGCTCTCCGCCACCGCGCCGATGAGGCCGGCGCCGACCACGAACCCGACGTAGTTGAACAGGTTGACGCGGGCGATCGCGACCCCCGTGCCGGCCGGGTCGAGGCGGCCCGCGGCGGAGAACGACTGCGGGACGACCAGGGACAGGCCGATGCCGACGACGGCGAACCCGGCGATGCCCATCGCCGCGTTCTGGGACGCGGCGACCAGGCCGAGGCCGAGGCCGCCGACAACGCCCCCGACGGCGACGACACCGACGGGGCCGAAGCGGCGCACGACGACGTCGCCGGCGGTGCGGCCGATGAGCATCATCGCCTGGTACGCGGCGAGGCCGAGCGCGGCGACGCTGGTGCTCGCGGCGAAGGCGTGGTCGAGGAAGACGGTGCTCCAGTTGGAGACCGCGGAGTCGGCGATGAACATGAGCATCATCGCGACGCCGATCAGGATGACGGGGCGCCACGGGATCGCGGTGGCGGCGCCCGGCGGCACGTCGGCGACCTCCTCGGCGCGGCGCAGCTGCCAGGGGCCGGCGGCGAGGGCGAGGACCGCGCCGAGGACCGCGACCGAGCCGAGCGACGCGGCGATCGACCAGTCCAGCCGGGACGTGCCGGCGGTGGCGAGGGCGCCGAGGATCGCGCCGACGCTCCACACGGCGTGGAAGGAGTTGAGGACGGGCCGGCCGTAGCGGCGCTCGACGCTGACGCCCTGCATGTTCATCGTGGCGTCGACGACACCGAGCATGAGGCCGACGAAGGCGAGGGCGAGGTACAGCTGCCACGCCTGCGCGGCGAGGCCGACCGCGGTGATGGCGAGCGCGACGCCCGGGCCACCCGCGCGCAGGACCGGTGAGCTGCCGAAACGGGTGGACAGCAGGCCGGCGACGACGCTGCCGACGCCGGCGACGACCGGGACCGCGAGCAGGACGAGGGAGAGCTCGCCGTCGGAGAAGCCGAACTTCTCCTGCAGGACGCCGACCTGGGTCAGCAGGGCGGCGAAGCAGAAGCCCTGGACGAGATACGCCACGGCGACGCTGAGTCTTGCCCGGCGGTCCCGCATCAAGGCCCCCAATAGTGAGAATTCTTCGGAAGCATCGTTCACGAACCTGCGGAGCGCAAGGCCCACCATCGGCTCGCCTGGAGGGTCGCACCGTAACCGATGAGCGTCACCAGGTGGAACAGGTACAACCACAGGAGGACGGCGACGATCGTGCCGACCGCGTCCAGGCCGCCGAAGGGCGCGCCGAGGTCCAGCGGCAGCGACCAGAACAGCACGCACCCGTGCGCGAAGCCGGACAGGTTCGCCGCGGTGAACGAGCCGACCACGACGGTCGGACCCCATCCCGGGGTGGCCGGGGCGCACCACCGGTACACCATGACGAACACCGGGCTGAGGACCAGCCACGTGGCCAGGAACGACACGACCACCGCGCCGACGCTCGACCAGCCGCCGTCCTGCAAGCGATGTGCGGCGCCGGGCAGCACGAGGAGGAGGCCGAGCAGGAGCACCGGCGCGGCGGCGAGGACGGGCAGGATCAGCAGCCGCCCCCGCCAGCCGCCGACGGGACCCGGGTCCTGGCCGGTGGCGGCGAGGGAGACGAAGGCGCGGCGCAGGCCCTCGCCGTACCAGGTGGCGGGGAACAGCGCGACCAGGGTCAGCGGCCACGACATGCCGAGCCCCGCGTCGAACAGCAGTGCTACCGCCCGGTCCGCGCCGAGACGGTCCGGCATCGCCGCGATCACCGGGCCGGCCAGGTCATGGATCCGGCCGGCACCGGCGATCAGCCCGGCGAGCTTGACGGTGAGCAGCGCGACGGGCACCACGGCGACCGCCCCGTAGAACGTGACCGCACCGGCGTGCAGGTTGAGGTCCCGGCCGTGGAAGAAGCGCAGGACGACCTGCACCAGACGTATCACGACCGCACGGGTACCCCGCACCACCCGCTACGACACGGCGGCCGGCAGCAGCGTGGTGAGCAGCGAGCGCAGCAGGTCGATGCCGTCGTAGCTGAGCACGGACTCGGGGTGGAACTGCACCCCGGCGAACGTGGGCCCGCGCAGCGCGTGCACGTCGCCGTTGGCCGGGTCGCGGGACAGCTCGACCGGGCCGTACGCGCTGTCGAAACGGTCGTGCGGGTGCGTGGCGGTGAAGGTGGAGTAGAAGCCGACGGTCGCCGGCCGGCCGAAGAACACGATGTCGCGCTGCATGCCCTGATACGGGTTGGCCTTGCGCCGCAGCGGCAGCCCGAGCAGCCCGGACAGCAGCTGGTGGCCCAGGCACACGGCGAGCGTGGGCGTGCCCGCCGCCAGCAGCCGCGAGGCGATCTCCCGCATCGCCGCCATCTTCGGGTCCTCGACCCGCCGGGGGTCGCCGGGGCCGGGGCCGAGCACGACGAGGTCGAAGCCGTCCAAGGCCGGGGAGGCCGAGTACTTCTGGAGGGTGACGTCCAAGCCCAGGACCCGCAACTGGTGATGCAGCATGCCGGTGAACGTGTCCTCTGCGTCGACGATGAGGACCCGCCGGCCGGCGAGCTCGGGGTTCGCCAGGGCGCGGGTGTGGTGGTCCTGCAGCCAGAACGGCGCGAGCGTGGCGTTGCGCGCGACGAGGGCCGCCTGCACCGCCGGGTCCGCGGCGAGCGGCGCGACCGGCGGTGCCGCGGCGGCCGGGCCGGTGCCCAGGCCCAGCGCGGCGAGCACCCCGGCGGCCTTGGTGTGCGTCTCGGCGACCTCCCCCGCCGGCGTCGAGTGCCGCACCAGCGTCGCCCCGACCGGCACCCGCAACCGCCCGCCCCGCCGGCCGCCCTGCAGACCGCCCTGCCGGCCGCCCTGCAGACCGCCCTGCCGGCCGTCCTGCCGGCCGTCCTGCCGGCCGTCCTGCCGGCCGTCGTGCGAGACGTCGTGCGAGACGTCGTGCGAGACGTCGTGCGAGATGTCAGCGGTGCGGATGAGGATCGGCGCATCGAGGGTCTGCCGGCCCAGGGAGTCCCGGCCGATGAGGGCGAGCACGGCGCCGTAGTAGCCACGGCCGCGCCGCTCGTGGCGGGCCACGACCCGGCACGCATTCTCGATCGGGCTGCCGACGACGGTCGGCGCGAACATCGTCTCCCGCAGCACGTCCCGCACGTCCAGTGCGCTGCGACCGGCCAGGAGGTACTCCGTGTGGACGAGGTGCGCCATCTCCTTCAGGTACGGGCCGACGACCTGCCCGCCCTCGGTCGCGACGGTCGCCATCATCTTGAGCTCCTCGTCCAGGACCATGGACAGCTCGTCGATCTCCTTGCGGTCGGCCAGGAACCGCAGCACGGCGTCCTTGTCCGGCACGCCGCCCGGGTGCCGGAACGTGCCGCTGATCGGGTTCATCATCACCAGGCCGTCCTCGACGCTGACGTGCCGCTCGGGGGTGGCGCCGACGAGGGTGCGGTCCCCGGTGTGCACGACGAACGTCCAGTACGCGCCCCGCTCCCGCTCGAGCAGCCGCCGGAACACGGCGAGGGCCGCGGCGATCGGGTCGCCGTCGACGTCTGCCTCGAACACCCGGTGGATGACGAAGTTGGACCCCTCACCGCGGCCGATCTCGTCGCGGAGCACGTCGGCGACGATCGTCGCGTAGTCGTCGTCGGACACGTCGAACGCGCCACCCCGCAGCGCCACCGGAGAAGAAGGCAAGGCAGCGATGAAGGCGGCGACGGGACACAGCGCACGCGAGGCGATGCGCAGCACCGACAGCGGCGTGCCATCGTCGACGCAGTCGAACCCGCGCTCGCGGACCTGCCGGAACGGCACCAGCGACAGCGACTCGTCGGGAATGTCGGCGAGCGAGGCGACGGTGACGACGGTGCCGGTGAGCACCTCGACGACGTCGCGGCCCTCGCGGCGCAGCAGGGCGAACGGGCGGTTCAGGTCGGGCAGCATCTCGGGTCGTCCCTCTCAGGTCTGGCCGCCCGTCCGTGCGGCCGGCCCCTGCGAGGAGGGAACGAAAAAGCGACCGCCGGAAAGGGCGGCCGCGGATGTGGGTGTCACGCGGAGGTGGGCCGCCTCGTCAGGCGGGCCACCAGCAACTGTTCAGGAGCGCGGACACGCCGACCACGATACGGCGTGTCCCCGGGCCGCGCCAGCACGACCCGGGAACCAAAACCGACCTCAGCGGTTCAGCGACCCCATCGTCTCCGTCGCGTACCGGGTACCGGCGACGTCGCTGCCGATGGCGAGCTTCTCGATCGCGGCCAGCTCGTCGGCCGTGAGCACGACGTCCACGGCGGCCACGTTCTGCTCCAGGTACGCCCGCCGCTTGGTGCCCGGGATCGGCACGATGTCCTCGCCCTGTGCGAGCACCCAGGCGAGGGCCAGCTGCGCGGGCGTGACGCCCTTCGCGGCGGCGAGGGACCGGACCTCGGCGACCAGGTCGAGGTTGCGCTGGAAGTTCGCGCCCTGGAAGCGGGGGTTGGAGCGGCGGAAGTCCGACGGGTCGAACTGCGACGGGTCGGTGATCTCGCCGGAGAGGAAGCCGCGGCCGAGCGGGCTGTAGGCGACCAGGCCGATGCCGAGCTCGCGGAACGTCGCCAGGATCCCGTCCTCCGGGTCGCGGGTCCACAGCGAGTACTCGTACTGCCCGGCGGTCACCGGGTGCACGGCGTGCGCGCGGCGCACCGTCTCGACGGAGGCCTCGGAGATGCCGAGGTGGCGGACCTTGCCCGCGGCCACGGCCTCGCCGAGCGCGCCCCAGGTGTCCTCGATCGGCACCCGGTCGTCGACGCGGTGCTGGTAGTACAGATCGATGTGCTCGACGCCGAGCCGCTGCAGGGACGCGTCGAGGGCGGCGCGCACGTAGTCGGGGTGGCCATCGATGCTGCGGACGCCGCCGTCGCGCCGGATGCCGAACTTCGTCGCGAGGGTCACCTCGTCGCGGCGGCCGGCGATGGCGCGGCCGACGAGCTGCTCGTTGGTGAACGGGCCGTACATGTCGGCGGTGTCCAGGAAGGTCACGCCGAGGTCGAGGGCGCGGTGGATGGTGGCGATGGACTCGGCGTCGTCACCCGGGCCGTAGAACTCGCTCATGCCCATGCAGCCGAGGCCGAGCGCCGACGTCGTCAGAGTGCCAAGAGTTCGCTGTCGCATACCTCCACGGTGCCCCTTCGAGCGCACTCGAAGTCAAATGCGAGCAGTCAAATAGGCTGGGTACATGGAGTTCACCATCGCCGAGGTGGCCGAGCAGACCGGGCTGACCGCGCACACCCTGCGGTATTACGAGCGGGCCGGGCTGCTGGACCCGCCCGAACGGGACTGGAACGGACACCGCCGCTACTCCGAGCGCGACGTCAGCGTGCTCCGGCTGCTGACCCGGCTGCGGGCGACCGGCATGCCGATCGCCGAGATGCGCCGCTACGCGGAGCTGTGCCGGGTCGGACCGGCGACGTTCGACGAGCGCCGCGGCCTCCTCGAGCACCACCGCCGGCAGGTCCAGGAGAAGATCGCCGAGCTGCAGGGCGACCTGGCGCTCATCGAGCACAAGATCGGGGTGTACGCCGAGGCCGCGGCTCAGGCCGAGGAGGTGCCGGCGGCCATGGTGGGTCTGGCGGCGCCGGATCTCGCCAGGCCGTAGAGGCAGACCAGCGCGGCGAGGACGAGCGGGACGCCGTCGCGGATGACCCCGTCGGCGCCGAGCAGCAGCCAGCACAGCACCGGCTGCACCAGCAGCACGAAGACGCTGATCATGGCGAGCAGGACGCGGGCCCAGGTGTGCCCGAACATCATCGCGAAGCTGATCAGCGACGCCACGAAGGCGACCGCGATGCCGAGCACGAACCACGAGATGACCAGCGGCACCGCCGTCGAGCGGGGCAGGCGCGGCTCGCCCCACAGCGTGCCGGCGGCGACCAGGCACGGCACCGTCAGCAGCGCGGAGTAGGACAGCGCCGCCACCCGCGCGGTCAGCGCCCACGCCGGGATCGGCCGCCTCGGCGGGCGGCGGGTCAGGTGCTCGGCGATCGCCGGCGAGCGGAACAGCTGCCACACCACCACGGCGCACAGCGTCAGGATGACGGCGAGCGCCGCCAGCACCGGCCACGGCGGCAGAAACCCGTCCTTGCGGGGCTGCGCCAGGCGGGCCGAGGCGAACACGGTGGTGACCGCGAGAATCAGCCCGAACGGCCGCGCGGTGAGCCGCCCCCAGCGGATCTCCCGCATCAGGAACAGGAATCCGACTGCGCGCAGCATCGCCCAGAAGGTCCGCACCGCGAGACCGAATCCTCCCTCTTCGGAGTACTCCAGGTTGACGAGGTCCGCGACCAGGGTCAGCACGGCGGTGAGCAGCACGATGCGCCGCAGCCGCCGGCTCGCCGGAGTCGACGCCGGAGGCCGTTTGATTTGCACCAGTTCACGCCAACTGCCCTGCATGAAACGGCACGCTAACACCGTCGACCACACATCGCTGACGTCAATGCACTATCGTTTCCGCCCATGACCGGGCGATTTGTTGGTGTGGTCAGGCGAAGTCGGGTGCTCGCCGCGATAATTGTCGGAATTCTCGGCATACTGCCGTTTCCGGCAATTGCCACCGCATATGCACCGCGTCTCATGCTTGCGAGCAGCACGCCGGGCGCGGAGACCCGGGTCGGGCACCTGCCGCAGGAGCTCCAGCTGGTGTTCAACGACAAGATCTTCGACGCCCAGGTCACCCTGACCGGCCCCGACAACGCCACGGTCGCCCTCGGCGGTGCCACCGTGCGCAACGAGACGGCCCGCATCGCCCTCGGCGTGCCCGACGGCGCCCCGGGCAGCTACACGGTGTCCTACACCGCCTCCGGCGCGAACGGCATGTCGGGCAACGGCAGCTTCTCCTTCACCGTGACCACGGGCGTGAAGACCAGCACGTCCGCGAAGCCGGGCCGGACCCCGACGTCCCCGCCCGCCACCCAGGCGCCGGCGACCAGCGCCGCGGCCGCGCCCGCCGACTTCGTCACGAGCAACGCCCAGCCGCCCGTCGCCGAGGCCCCCGCGACCGCGGGTCGCCCGGCCTGGTGGACGTATGCAGCCGTGCTGCTGGTGGTGGCATGTGTGCTGGTGGTGTTCCTCGGGTTCAGCCGGCGCCGGATCCGACCTGGCAACCCGGCGAAGTAGGGCAGATCCGGCACAATCACGAATTATCGTGAAGGCATGCTGGAGCACCTTCGCGTTCTCGTCGTCGACGACGAGCCCGACCTGTGCGAGATCGTCAAACGGGTGCTCAGCCGGGCCGGCGCCGAGGTGTACACGGCGTCCGGTCTCGCCGGCGCCGAGCGCGTCTGCGTCGAGCACCCCGCCGCGATCGATCTCGCCATCACCGACCTGAAACTCAACGACGGCACCGGCGTCCAGGTCGCCGAGGTCGTGCGGGCCCACTGCCCCGACGCGCTCATCATGTACATGTCGGGCCTGCCGTACTTCGACGCCGCCGTCGTCGAGCTCGGCCCCGACGCCTCCGTCGTCGCCAAGCCCTTCCGCGCCACCGAACTGGTCGACATGGTGCAGGTCGCCCTCATCAGGGCCGGAAGGGTCGCACCGTAGCGTTATCCCCGTACACCGGCAGGGCATAGGTACGGCATGGCGCAGGACGACCCCACCGGTCCGCAGCTCGAGGATCCACCGAGCCGGCCCACACAGCTCACCAAGCGCTCCTGGATCGACGTCCTCAAGCGGACGGTCAAGGAGTTCAACAACGACAACCTCACCGACTGGGCCGCCGCGCTGACCTACTACGGGGTGCTGTCCATCTTCCCGGGCATCCTCGTGCTGCTGGCCGTGTCCGGCATGCTGCTCACCGACACGACCCAGAACGCCGTTCTGGAGAACGCTCAGGAACTGTTCCCACCGTCGATCGCCGAGCCGGTCACGGGCGCCGTCGACGAGCTGAAGGAGGGCTCCGGCTCCGCCGGCATCCTCGCGATCGTCGGCCTGCTCGGCGCGGTATGGACCGCTTCCGGCTACGTCGGCGCCTTCATCCGCGCCTCCAACTCCATCTACGACGTGCCCGAGGGCCGCCCGATCTGGAAGGTCCTGCCGATCCGCCTCGGCGTCACCGTCGTGGTCGGCGCGCTCATCGCCCTCGCCGCCATGAGCATCGTCTTCACCGGCAAGTTCGCCGAGCAGGTCGGCGGCTGGATCGGCCTGTCGAAGCAGGCGGTGCAGATCTGGGACATCGCCAAGTGGCCGGTGCTGCTGCTGGTCGTCCTGCTGATCCTGGCCGTGCTCTACTACGCCTCCCCCAACGCCCGCCAGACCGGCTTCCGCTGGGTCACCCCGGGCGGCGGCCTGGCCGTGCTCATCTGGCTGCTCGCCTCCGCCGGCTTCGCGATCTACGTGTCGAACTTCAGCTCGTACAACAAGACGTACGGCACGCTGGGCGGCATCATCGCCTTCCTGGTCTGGCTCTGGATCTCCAACATCGCCATCCTGCTCGGCGCCGAGTTCGACGCCGAGCTCGAACGCGGCCGCGCCATCCAGGGCGGCATGCCGGCGGAGAAGGAGCCGTTCATCCCGCTCCGCGACTCGAGCAACATCAAGGAAGGCCGCAACCCCGACCTGTAACCGCCATTGCGGGCTCGGGTCCGTCGTGGGCGCGCGCCGTCGCTCCCGCCAGGCACCGGGCCGGGGCCCAGCTTCGCTGGCCCTGGCCCTGCCACCGCCGCGGACAGTCACCCTCAAAACCCGAACCACCGCAGCGTGTGGAGCCGCCGGGGGCGTGAGGGCGCCCCCTCGGGCTGCACGCCTCGGGTGCGCCTACAGGCGGGTGGCGGGGGTCAGGGCGGCACCGAGCTGGTCGACGAGGCCCGTCATCTCGAACGCGACCTCACCCACGTCGCAGCCCGGCTGGACCATGGCGGCGAGGCTGGCGAGGGTGTGGCCGTCGCCGAGGGCCATGACGAACAGCAGGCTGCGCCCCATCGACACGATCGTGCGCACGACCGGGCCGGCGTCGGTGCACGCCGAGAGGCCCTGGGCCAGGGAGACCACGCCGGCCACCATCGCGGCGAGCTGGTCGGCCCGTTCGGGCGGCAGCTCGTTGGACGCCGCGACCAGCAGGCCGTCCCCGGAGACAGCGACGGTGTGCCGCACGCCGGCCACGCGTTCCGTGAAGCCGCTGAGCACGCAGTCGAGCCCCGTGGTGGCTGTCATGACGAGGAGTGTCCTTCCTGGTTCACCGGCACCGGCACGGCGCCGAAGCGGCCGATCGCGTGCTGGTAGGTCGACAGCAGTGCACTGACGTCGTCGGATTCGTCGGCGGTGGAGTCGGCGTGCGGTGACGCATTGACGGTACGCCGTGGCAGTCCGTCGTCGAACGCCCGGGCCTCGACCGTGGGCCCGTCGGCGGCGACGCCGACCGGCGCGACGGGGATGCGACCCGAGTCCTTGCGCGGGTGCGGGATGTCCATCGGCTCGCCGCCGGGCAGCGCCGGGCTGCGTTCCAGCAGCCGGGGCGGCAGCGACCGGGCGACAACGGCCGGCGCCACCGGCGCGGGCGCCACCGGCGTCGGCACCGCCGGAGCGGACACCGCCGGAGCGGACACCGCCGGCGCGGACACCACCGGCGCCGACACCACCGGCGCCGACACCACCGGAGCGGACATCACCGGCGCGGGCGACACCGGTACCGGCGCCGGCTCGCACAACAACGAGGACGGCAGGCGCACGGTGGCCACGAGTCCGTCCGAACCCGCCGACGGCTGCAGGGTGACGTCGAGGCCGTGCCGGGCGGCGAGCCGGGCGACGACGGCGAGCCCCAGTCGCGGGCCGGACGCCGGCGGGTCCGCCCCGCCCGTGTCGAGGCGGCCGTTGAGCTCCTCGAGGCGGGCGAGGTCGACACCGGGGCCACGGTCCGCGACGTGGATGACGACGCCGTCGCCGGTGCGCCGGGCGTCCACCACGACGGGGCGGTCCGCGGTGGAGTGGCTGGCGGCGTTGTCGAGGAGCTCGGCGAGCAGGTGCACGACACCGTCGACGGCGGCCGGTTCGACGGCCACGTCGTCGTCGACGCGGCCGTAGTCGACCCGCTGGTACGCCTGGATCTGCGACTGCGCGGCGCGCAGCACGTCGAACAGCCGCACCGGGCCGCCGTGGTCGCGGGCGGTGTCGGCGCCGGCGAGGACCAGCAGGCGCTGGGTGTTGTGGCGGATGCGGGTCGCGAGGTGGTCGAAGGCGAACAGCAGCGCGAGCCGGTCCGGGTCGACCTCGTCGCGTTCGGCGTCGTCGAGACGTTCGAGGAGGGCGTCGGCGAGCCGGGCCGAGCGGCGGGCGAGGTCGGCGTACACGCCGGTCATGCCGGCGCGCAGGGCGGCCTGCTCGGCGACGGCGCGGGCCGTCTCGCGCTGGACGGCGTTGAACGCCTCGGTGACCCGGCCGATCTCGTCGCGGCCGCCGGCGGGCAGCTCGACGCCGTCCCGCCCCGCGGCCCCCTCCCGCACCGGCGGCCCCTCCCCCGCCGGGTGCGTGTCCCGGGCCGGGTGCGCGGCCTGGAGCGCGCCGCTGTGCAGGGCGCGCAGGCCGCGGCGCACGGACCGGCCGACGGCGACGGCGACCCCGACCGCGGCGACGGTGACCGCGAGGACCAGCGCCAGGCCGAGGATGATCATGCGGTTCTGCCGGTCGCGTGCGTCCGTGACCTCGGCGGCGTTGTCGGCGGCGACCCGGTCGGCGAGGCCGCGCAGGCCGTCGAGCTGGGCGAGGCAGGTCCGGGCCCAGTCGGCGGTGTCGGTCGCGGCGGCTGGGGGCGCGAGCAGGAGCTGTTCGACGTCGGCGGTGACGTCGAGGCCGGCGAGCTGCGCGCGCCAGGCCGGGGTGGCGTCCGCGGCGAACCGCCCGAAGGCGTCCGCGGCGGCGGCCCGGTGCTCGACCAGCTGGTCGCGGTCGGCGGGGGTGAGCTCCCCGGCGGCGAGGGCCCGGGCGGCGCCGACCTGGACGAGCGCGAGCTCCTCCCTGGCCACGGCGAGCCACCCCGCGGCCCGGGTCGCGGCCGTGACGGCGGGCGGCGCGGGCCGGTCGGCGATGCCCTGCTGGAAAGCGACGAGGTCGGCGATCAGCTGCCGGTACCCCAGCAGCAGCACCTGGCCGGGCGCGTCGGGCTCGCGGGCGGCGGCGCGGGCCCGCAGCACGGCGAGCCCGTCCAGGCCGGCGACGATCCCGGGGGCGCCGCCGGCCCGCGGCAGCAGGGCCCGGAACCGGGCCACGGCGGCGTCGGTGCGGGCGGCCTCGGCGGCGAACGCGTCGAGGGCACCGTCGCCGGCGCCGCTGAGCAGCCGGGCGATGGCGAGGCGTTCGCGTTGCAGGCCGTCGGCGACGCGGCCGGCCTCGGCACCGGCGGCGACGGCACCGCGCAGGTCGCCGATGCGGCCGCTCTGCGCGGCGTAGCCGGACGCGGCGACGCCGGTGAGGGCGAGCACCGCGGCGAGCGGCAGGACCAGGATGATGGCGAGCTTCGCGGCGACGGGGATGTCGGCAAGCGTCACCCTCCGACGTCGGCGGACCGGCGCAGCGTCACGCACGACCCCCACCGCCTCCCCTAATCGGCTCAGTCATGCGTACACCCTCTTGCGTTACGTGCGGAAGAGGTAACTTCTAGTAGTCGCCCGAATTCCACGTATTGACGCGGTATGCACCTCGCTTAAGCAAGAACAAAGACAAAGTTGAGCCGCGCCCGCACCTGTGCGCTTGAATGGGCGATCACGCGCTCATTAGGGTTCAGGGATGCCTGAGCGGCTCTTCTCGGACGACACCCCTTCGTCCGGTTCGCCCAAAAAGGTCAAGGGCGCATTCTTCGCCGACTACACGGGCGAATTTCCGATGCCGCGTGTCCTCAACGAGCCGCTGCCGGCCGCCGAGGACGACGACTACGACTACGAGCCGCCGCCCGTCGCCGCCGGCCCGGCGCCGGTCGCCGCCGGTACACCGGCCGCAAAGACCTCAAAAGGACCTGCGCCTGCCTGGTTGCGCACGGGACGGCCCGCGCTGCACGAGCTGATGCGCAACCGGCGCCAGGCGCTGTGGGCCCTGGGTGGCGGCGCCGTCGCGATCGGTGGGCTCGGCTCCGGTGCGGCCGCGATGCTCGGCCGGCCCGAAGACGCCGACGAGATGGTGAAGACCGGCCAGGGCGGCGGCAACATCTCGCCGCGCGACGCCGGCTCGTTCTCCAACCGCGACTCCAGCTACACCAGCGGCCAGGGCGACCTCAACGACCTCGGCGCGGCCGGCACCGCCGACTCGGCGTCCGCCGCCGCCGTCGCAGCGATGCGCGCCACGCCGCGGTTCCCGTCGCCGCTCAACCGCGACCCGGTGCTGCACCTGCTGCGGCGGTGCACGTTCGGGCCGACCCAGGCCGACGTCGCCGCGGTCAAGGAGCTCGGCATCGACGGCTGGCTCGACCAGCAGCTCGACCCGGACAAGATCGCCGACCCGGTCGCCGAGGCGGCGCTGAAGACCACGCCGACCGTCACCATGACCACCGCGCAGATCCGCGCGGCGGTCAAGGAGGGCGACAACAAGGCGATGTACGAGCTGACCCGGGCCGTCATCGCCCGGCAGGTCTGGAGCACCCGCCAGCTCTACGAGGTGATGGTCGACTTCTGGAACAACCACCTCAACATCACCAGCCCGTTCGACGGCGGCTGGGACACCCGCGTGCCCTACGACGTGAACGTCATCCGCAAGCACGCCCTGGGCAAGTTCTCCGACATGCTCATCGCCTCCGCGCGGGACCCGGCGATGATGCGCTACCTGGACAACACGTCCTCGGACAAGCGCAACGTCAACGAGAACTACGGCCGGGAGCTCCTCGAACTGCACACGGTCGGCATCGACGGCGGGTACAACGAGAAAGACGTCCGCAACTCGGCCTATCTGATGACCGGCCGCACCGCGACCCGCGAGGGCATGTTCAAGTACGAGCAGAACCGGCACTGGACCGGCGCGGTCAAGGTGCTGGGCTTCCAGCACGCGAACAAGTCCGCGAAGGACGGCCTCGCCGTCGGCGACGCATACCTGCTGTACCTCGCGACGCACCCGTCGACCGCGAAGTACGTGGCGCGCAAGCTCGCGGTCCGCTTCGTGTGCGACACGCCGCCGCAGTCGCTGGTCGACCGGCTGGCGACCGCGTACCAGCAGAGCGGCTCGGCGATCGTGCCGGTGCTCAAGGTGCTGTTCCGGTCCCTGGAGTTCTGGATCGCGGCCGGGTTGAAGACCCGCCGCCCACTGGAGAACTTCGTGGCCACCGCCCGGGTCGTGGGCACGAAGCCCGGCACGGACACCGGCAAGGCCCTCGAGGACCTGTACAACTTCACCCGCAAGCTCGGCCAGGCGCCCCTGGGCTGGGAACCGCCGGACGGCTACCCGGACGTGGCGAACGCCTGGAGCTCCGCCGCCGGCATGCTGGAGACCTGGAACTCGCACCGCGCCTTCCTGCAGCAGTCGTTCAAGGGCCTCAACAACCCGCGCGCCGACTCGCTCGTCACCCAGCCGGCCGCGACCATGGCGACCTACCTCGACGTGCTGTGCAACCGGCTGATCTTCCAGCCGATGCAGCCGGCCGAGCGGGACGCCCTGATCAAGTTCCTCGGTGCGAAGCCCGACACCCGGGTCACCGACGCCAACCTCGGCGGGAAGCTGCCGAACCTGGCTCCGCTGGTCCTCGACTCCGTCTACCACGCGCTGCGGTGAGGTCATGACTCTTCCTGAAGGTGAGCGCCGCCCTACGAACCTGGAGGAGCTGCGCCGGCACGGGCCGAACCTGTGCGAGGCCGCCATCCGCGTGCACGCTTCACAGGTCGCCGATGAGTTGGACGCCGAGCGCGACAAGTGGAGCAAGGGCTTCACCCGCCGCCGCCTGGTGCAGGGCGCCGGGTTCGTCGGCGTGGCCGCGCTCGGCGCGCAGCTGGTGACGAGCCGGGTCGCGTTCGCCGCGCCCGAGGACACCAAGGGCACGCTGGTCGTCATCTTCCTGCGCGGCGGCATGGACGGCCTGTCCGTGGTCGCGCCGGGCGACGACCCCAACTACCGCTCGATGCGGCCCAACATCGCGATCCCGATGGCGGCGCTGCTGCCGGCCGGGCGCGGGTTCGGGCTCAACCCGGCGATGACCGCCCTGTACCCCTTCTGGCAGGCCGGCAAAATGGCCGCGGTGCACGCCGTCGCCTCCCCCGACGCCAGCCGCAGCCACTTCCAGGCCCAGGACGCCCTCGAACGGGGCGCGGCGTCGGTGGCGGTGCGCACCGGCTGGCTCGACCGGGTCCTCGCCCAGATGGGCCCCGGGACCACGTTCCGGGCCGTCGCGCAGGGCTCGGCGCTGCCGCGCTCCCTCGTCGGCGGCGAGCAGGCGATCGTGCTCAACGGCATCCGCGACTTCCGCATCGACAACGATGCGATGCGCAGCCAGACGATGGAGGCGCTGAAGACCCTCTACACCGGCCTGGACCACTCCCTCGCGGCCACCGCCGGCGGCACCATCCAGGCGATCAACACCGCGCAGAAGATCGCCAACTCGCAGTACCGCCCCGCGGAGGGCGTGCAGTACCCCGGCGGCGGCATCGCCGACCGGCTCCGCGACATCGCGCAGCTCATGAAGGCCGGCGTCGGCCTGCGGGTGGCGGCGCTGGACGTCGGCGGCTGGGACATGCACACCAACCTCGGCAAGGTCGACGGCGGCGACATGAAGAACTCGCTGACCAACCTGTCCGAGGCGATCGGCGCGTTCGCCACCGACCTCGGCCCGCTGCTGGACAACACGACCATCATCACGATGAGCGAGTTCGGCCGGCGCGTCCAGGAGAACGGCAACGTCGGCGTCGACCACGGCCACGGCAACGCGATGCTGCTGCTCGGCGGCGGCCTCAACGGCGGCAAGGTGCACGGCAACTGGCCCGGCCTGTCCCCTGGGGCGCTGGACCAGGGTGATGTCGCGGGAGCCAACGACTACCGCGACATCCTCGCCGAGATGCTCAAGAAGCGCTTCAACGTCCAGGACTCGGCGGCCATCTTCCCCAACCACCAGTTCAAGACGCTGGGCGTCTTCAAAGGCTGAACTACAGGCTGAACACGGGCCCCGTCGTCGTGGACAGCGAGCACGCGTTGCCGTAGGTCTTCTTGTAGTCGATCCGCTTGCCCTTCCACCGGCCGACGGCGGTGACGGTGACCGGGTCGTACTGCATCGTGCACGCGACGCCGGCCCCCTGCTGCAGCCGGCCGAAGTCGCCGCCGACCTTCGCCAGCGCGGAACACGCGTCCCGCGCCTGCTTGTGCGAGCCGCCGGCGGGCCGGCACGTCAGCGACGCGCGGCGCTGCACCGGCTTCGTGCCCTCGCCCTGCGCGACCGTGAGCACGAGTCGCGTGGGCTTGACAGGGGCCGCTGTTGCCGCCGCCGCTGTCACTGTCTCTACGGTCGCGATCGCCGCCACCAGCATCGTGGCCGTCGCGACCAACCGTCCTGCACCCATTCCTGACCCCCGTTGCACCGCTGAAATCGAGCGTAGCCTACACCCCTATTGCCGGATATTTCGCGTTTTAGCAGGTGTACGGCTGGCGCTTCGACTTCTTGCCACTACCAAGAGGTCGCCCACGCACTGATTGACGGATCGGAACGAATTGCGGCGACCGGTGCTCCCTGTTGATCGACGTCGCGGTCTAGGGTGCTAGCAGCAGATGCTCGGGAGGAGGCTGCCGTGACCCTTGAGGCACAGGCGCAGAAGCTCATCGCCGGTCTGGTGCGGGTGGCCGTCATGGCGCCCACCGACACTCCCCCGGCCGGACAGTCCAAACTGCCACCGCCGCACCGCCAGGTCCTGCTGCTGCTGGGCCGCCGCGACCGCGAGTTCCGGCTCTCCGAGCTCGCCGCCGAGCTCGGCTCGTCGATCGCCGCGACGATGGCGATCGTGTCGCCGCTGGTCGCCGACGGCCTCGTGGAGATGCGGCCGGCGCCGTCGTATGCCGCGCACGACATGCGGGTGGCCGCGACCGAGCGCGGGCTCGCCCTGACTCCCGCGCCGTCCAACTGGGCGGAGACCGTCCTGGGCACGGTCGAGGACCTCGACGAGCCCACCCAGGCCCGGCTGCTGCGGATCGTCACCACCAGGATCACGTCCCTGCAGCGGGAGGGGCGCATCCCGGTCAGCGGCATGTGCCTGTCGTGCCGCTTCTTCGACGGATACCGCCACCCCGGCACCGAGGCGCCGCACCACTGCTGGTTCGTCGACGCCCCGTTCGGTTACCGGGAGCTGCGGCTGCACTGCCCCGACCACATTCCTGGCGGGACGCCACCGCGCACCGGGTGAACGGCACGGCACGCGCTGCGGGCCACCCGGAGTGCTCCTATGCTGTGCCTGGTGAGCACCCTGGGAGCGCCATGTCGATGTCGGTAACGGTCAACGTCATGATGGACGGCTCCACGGTGGTCTCCGTCCGGGGCGAGATCGATCACGGCACCGCCGCGTCGCTGCGCCAGGACCTGGTCGCCGCCGCCACCCAGCGCCGCCCGAGCGTGCTGCGGGTCGACCTCGGGCTCGTCACGTTCCTGGACTCCGCCGCCGTCGGCGCGCTCGTCGGCGCCCAACGGGAGGCCGGTGCCGAGGGCGTCCGCCTGGTGATCCACCGGGCCAGCCCGTTCGTGCTCCGCCAGCTGCGCATCGCGGGCGTCGACCAGCTGCTCGGCGCCCCCGCCGAGCCGGACCCGGACCACATCTCCTTCTGACCCCCGTGGCTCGGGTCAGGGGCCGTCATACGCGGCTTCTGCCCCCGCGTCCGGTCAGAGGCCGTCCTGCGCGGCCTTCTGACCTTGCGCCCGGGTCAGGGGCCGTCCTGCGCGGCCGGGGCCGGGGCGGTGGCGCTGACCTGGGCCGGGACGGTGTGGTCCCACCGGTCGGGGGCGGGGCGCACGTCGTCGTGCGGGAAGACCCAGGTGCGGTACGCCCACAGCCGGAACAGCATCGCGAACGCCGTGCCGAGCACCATGCCGAACCCGAAGTCGGAGATCTCCTCGACCATGGCGCTGACCGCCGGCTCCTGCAGCCCGAAGACATACCGCGCGACAAACAACGGCGCCGCGTTGATCGCGACGCCGAGGCCGTTGATGACCAGGTAGAGCGCCATCTCGTGATGGCGGCGCCGACCGCCCCGGGTCCGGAACGACCACTCGCGGTTCAGGTAGTAGGACACCACCGACGCGACCACGTTTGCGACCGTGAGCGCCGTGACCGGCTTGTGCTCCAGCACGGTCAACCTGAGCCCGTAGTTGACCACCAGCGTGACGAAATAGCAGAAACCGCCCACGATCACGAACTTGACCGTCTCGCGGTGATCCCGCATCAGGCTTGCCACGGGGCGGGGTAGCCGGTTGAGAGTCCGGTCAGTGAGCCGCATCGGCCGGACTATACCCGGCGAACCTTGCGACACGCTCGGTGCCGACCACTCGTTCCCACCCTCGCGCTCACCGCTGCCCCGTGCAGACCGACGTGCCCGGGGTGACCGCGACGGTGGCGTCGACCGGACCGACGACCACGCAGTACTCTGCCGCCGGGTCGACCCCCTTCACCACGTACGACGTCGTCCCCGGCGGCACCTCGGCCACCACGACGGCGGGCCCACCGGCCCGTGAAAGTGCCACGACCGCCTTGCTCTGCAGCCCCGTCCAGGTGACGGCGAGCGCGGTCCCGTCGTCCCGCAGGCGCAGGTCCTGCACCCGCACCGGCTCACCACCCGCACCGGCCCCACCCTGCCCTGCCGCACCACCTTGTCCTGCTGCCCCATTCTGCCCCGCAGCCCCATCCTGCCCTGCTGCCCCATCCTGCCCTGCCGCCCCGGCGGACCTGGCGGCGTCGACCGACCTGGCCGCATCCGCGGAGCTGACGGAACTGGTGGACGGCCCAGCGGACCGGTCGGAGGCTCCCCCGGGCCACAGCACCGACGCCGCGGCGACGACCAGCGCCCCGATGGCCACCCCGACGACCGCCTTGAGCGGCACGACGACCCGCCGCTCCCCCACGACCGGACCGCCTACGACCGCAGGATGACCTCCGCCGGCAGAACTGGAAGCCACGTGCACCCCGGAAGCGGCGCCTACGACCCCAGGAGGACCCACGACGACCGGCAGCTCCTCCTCGGGCGGTCCCCAGGGCGGAGCGTCGTCATCAAAGCCGAAGTCGAGATCAGGGTCAGGGTCGAGGGCAGAGCCGGAGTCAGGGTCGAGGGCGGAGTCAGGGTCGAGGTCAGAGTCGGGGCCGAGGTCGGAGTCGGGGCCGAGGTCAGAGTCGGGGCGGGGGTCGAGGTCGAGATCGGGGGCAACGTCGGGGCTGTCGGAGTCGAGGCTCTCGGAGACCCGGACATCGTCGGCAGCGGGGACGTCGGCGACGGCGCCCGCATCAAGAACGGACTCACGCCGCACGCCCGCCGGGCGGGTCGGATCCACTGACACCGGCGGCGGGAGCAGCGAGGCGGGCATCGGTGGCTCGACCGCCGCCAGCTCCCACTCGACCGCCTTCGTGAACGGGTGGCGGTTGCCCAGCCGGGACCTGGCCGCCGCGTGCGCGAGCGTGAACAGGCGCCGCGACGCCGGGACGTTGCCGTCGGCGTGGTGCAGGGCGGCGAGCTCCGCGGCGATGCGGATGGTGTCGAGGTCGTCGGCGCCGTACTCGCGGCGGTGCACCACGTAGGCGGCGTTGAGCATGGCCAGGGCGAGCGGGCGCTGCCCGCGGTCGCGTTGCAGCAGGGCCAGGTTGACACGGGTGAGACGGATGACGCGCGCCGCCTCGGGGTCGGACTCGTCGACGCCGCTGTCCAGGACGCGGTGGTAGAGCGCCTCGGCCGCGTCCCACTCGTCGTAGTCGTGGCGGACGGCGGCGAGCACGGCCCAGGCGTGGACGGTCGACACGTCCGTGGGCCCGTACGACTGCTCGGCCTGCGTGGCGACGGCCTCGGCGAGGTCATAGGCGGCGTCGAGGTCGCCGAGCTCCCGCAGCGCCTCGGCCAGCAGCCGGCGCGCGGTGAGCCGGTCGTCGGGCGACAGGGCGGGCTCGTCGAGCAGGGCCCGGGCGGCCGCCTGGGCGCCGTTCAGGTCCCAGGTGGCGACGAGGTCCTCGACGGCGGCGAGCCGGGCGCCGAAGCCGGGCTCGGGTGCCGGGACGAGACCCGCGGTGGTATCGACGCTAGTCACAGCCTTCCCTCCGCCCGAGAGCCTAGAGGGAACGGTGACGCAACGCCAGCTTTCGATCACGATGCGCGTAGATGGCGTCGGCTCCGGCAGCCTGCCACGTCGCTGCCGGAGCCGAGCCGTCCCGCGTTGCCGCGTCGTATGACCGCGGGCGCCGCACACTGTGAAGGTTCGGCCGCGGGGCGTGGGCCTTGAGGAATTCCAAGGCCCACCGGCAGATTTCAGCTCAGCAGGCGGGTGTACAGCCGCAGGTAGTCCTCGACCATCCGGTCGGCGGAGAAGCGGCTCACCGCGTGCCCGCGGACCTGGTGGCGGTCGAGCTTGAGGGCGTCGTCGAGGACCTCGACGGCCTCGGCGACGGAGCCGGCGAGGTAGCCGGTGACGCCCACGTCGACGACCTCCGGCATCGAGCCGAGCGGATACGCCACGACGGGCGTGCCGCAGGTCATCGCCTCGACGACAGACAGGCCGAACGGCTCCGCGAAGCCGATCGGGTGCAGCAGCGCGGCGGCGGCGCCGAGGACGTCGGCGCGGTCGGCCGGGCCGATGTTGCCGAGATACACGATCTGCTCGCCGTCGATCTGCGGCAGGACCTCCTCGGCGTGATACCGCTCGTCGTGGACGGGGCCGCCGATCAGCAGCCGGCGGCCGGCGGCGCGGGCGATCCGGATCGCGTCCGCGGTGCCCTTGTCGGGGTGGATCCGGCCGAACGCGACGAGCGCGTCGCCCGGCGCGGCCTGGAACGGGAACTGGGCGACGTCGATGCCGTGGTAGATCGTGGCGGCGTAGTCGAGGCCGGGGCCGCGGTCGGCGTCGGAGATGGACACGAACGCCGAACGGGCCCGCTGGTATGCGGGCAGGATGGCCGGCGAGCAGAAGCCGTGCACGGTGGTGACGAGCGGCGCCCGGCAGAACCCGCTCATCGCCAGGGGCAGCCAGTCCAGGTTGTTGTGCACCAGGTCGAACTCGGCGCTGCGCTCGAAGCAGTGTGCCACGTGCAGTGCTTCCCAGATCCTGCCGTCGAAGGAGGTGTCCTCGTTGTACGGGCGCGCGACGACGCCGTCGAGCTCGGCGGCGGTGACCGAGTCGAGGCTGGCGAAGAGGGTGACGTCGACACCCCGTGCGACGAGCCCCTCGGCGAGCAGCGACACGATCTGTTCCCACGGCCCGTATGCGCGGGGCGGGGTCCGCCAGGCGATCGGTCCCAGCAGTGCGACCTTCATCGGCGCTTCCTACCCCTCGCTCGACACTCGAACCCGTCCATCTTCGCCCTGCTCAGTTACGCGGTCCCGCTGCCGATAGGCAGGTCAGCCGAATCAGCGACAAGGAGACCGATGACCGCATGGCGTTGGTATGCGGGACTGGGACTCGGCGCGGTGCTCCTCGGCGGGTTCCTTCCAGTCATCCCACGCCAGTTGCTGTACTCGTTGGTCGGCGCGTCCACGGTGGCCGCGGTGGTCGTCGGGGTGCGCCGCCATCAGCCCGCGCACCGCCGGACCTGGTGGCTGTTCGGCGCGGGCCTCACCTGCTCCGTGCTGGGCGCCGGCGCGTGGGCGGTCGACTACGCGCTGACCGGTGACGTCGGTTTCCCCTCGGTGAAGGACGCCCTGTTCCTGGCAGCCTATCCGTTCTTCGGCGGCGGGCTGGTCAGTTGGGTGCGCCGGGACCCGCGCCGGCCGGGCTGGGAGCGGCTCATCGACTCCGGCATCGTCGCGTCCGGGGTCGCGGCGCTGAGCTGGACGTTCATCGTGCATCCGGTGCTGTCCAGCGACCGGTTCGACGGGCCGCACCGCACCAGCCACGTGATGTACGCGGCGATCGACCTCCTGCTGGTCGTGGTGGCGGCCCGGATGGCGTTCACCAGCAGCGTGCGCAACACCGCGCACCGGCTCGTCTGCGTGGCCGCGGCGACGCTCATCACCGGCGACATCGTCTACTACGTGGCCCTCGCCTGGACCGGCAACCCGAGGGGCGACAGCGTCTCCGCGGCGCTGTACCTGTGCGCCTACGCGCTGCTGGGCACGGGCGCGCTGCACCCGTCGATGGGCGAGGCCGCCGGCCGGCTCGAACGCGCGCAGCAGGTGATCCCGCGGCACCGCGTCTACCTGTACTCGGTGCTGTCGCTGGTCGGTCCGGTCACGGCGATCACGATGCTGCTGGTCACCTCGCCGCTGCCGTCGCGGTCGTGGGCGGTCGTGCCCCTCGCCACGTCGATCGTCACGTCGGTGCTGCTGATCGCCCGGTTGAACCAGCTCGTCCAGTTCGCGAACCGGCGGGTCGAGGAGCTCGACGCGCACGCGCTCGCGCTCGGCGAGGCGCTGCGGGAGCAGGAGGCGCTGCGGCAGCAGCTGACGCACCGGGCGCTGCACGACGCGCTGACCGGGCTGGGCAACCGCTCGCTGCTGCAGGAGCGTCTCGAGCATGCGCTGACCCGCACCAACGCCGCGCACGGCCTGCTGCTGCTGGACCTGGACGGGTTCAAGGACGTCAACGACTCGTTCGGCCACCCGGTCGGCGACGCGCTGCTGATGGAGGTCGCGGCGCGGCTGCTCGGCGAGGTCGACACCGCCGACACCCTGGTCCGGCTCGGCGGTGACGAGTTCGCCATCCTGCTGGAGGACGTGCCGGTGAGAAGGGTGAACGCGGTCGGTCAGGCGGTCGTCGACGCCCTCGCCCTGCCGTACCAGATCGGCGGCCGGGAGCTGAGCGTCACGACCAGCGTCGGGACGCTGCTGGTGCACGCGCCGACCACGCCGGCGGAGGCGCTGCGCAACGCGGACCTGGCCCTCTACGCGGCGAAGGCGGCCGGCAAGAACCGGCTCGCCGCCTACGAGCCCCGGCTGGCCAGCGAACGGCACGAGCACATGCGCCTGGCGTCGGACCTGCGGCGGGCCGTCGCGAACGACGAGTTCATGGTCAACTACCAGCCGGTGGTGGACCTGTCCACCGGCCGGGTCACCGCGGTGGAGGCGTTGCTGCGCTGGAGCCCCGACGGCCGGCCGTTGCCGCCGCTGGAGTTCATCCCCATCGCCGAGCAGTACGGCCTGATCGTCCCGATCGGTGCATGGGTGTTGCGGCAGGCATGCCGCGACGTCCGCTCCTGGCATGACCGGTTCGGCATCTCCGTCACCGTCAACGTCTCCGGCCGCCAGCTGCGGGAGCCGGACTTCGCGCAGACCGTCCTGTCGGCGCTGCGGGACGCGGACCTGCCGGGCAGCGCACTGATCCTGGAGATCACCGAGACGGTGCTGGTGTCGTCGTCCACGGAGAACGACGAGGTGACGGTCCTGCTGTCGGCGCTGCGCGAGGAGGGTGTCCGGGTCGCCGTCGACGATTTCGGCACCGGGTACTCGTCCCTGGCCTACCTGCGGCACCTGCCGGTCGACATCCTGAAGATCGACCGGGCGTTCACGCCGGAGGGCGGGATGGCCGAGGAGATGGCCTTCACCCGCGCGATCGTCGAGCTCGGCAACAGCCTGCGCCTGTCGTCGATCGCCGAGGCGGTCGAGACGCCGGAGCAGGCGGAACGGCTGCGGGAGCTGGACTGTCCGCAGGCGCAGGGATATCACTTCTCCCGGCCGTTGCCCGCCGCGGACCTCAACGAGGTGCTCAACGCCGGCAACGGCATCCTGCACGGCATTCCCACGCCCGCCAACACCTGAGAACCAGGACAGAGACCAGGACGGGGGCCGGACGCGAAAACGCCGGCCGGGGCGTCAAGCGCCCGGCCGGCGTCGTGCGGATCCAGAGACGGCTGCTTACCAGTCACGCATCCACGGGAACTGGGCGTCGAGCCACTCGTTGAGCCGGGCGACCTGGTTGACGTCGCTGTCGAGCCAGCCGACCTGGCCGGTGAGCGCGAGGATCGCGAAGATGATCGCGGTGCCGCTGAACAGCACGCCCAGCGTGCCGGTGCCGCGACCGGCGACGTGCCGGCGGGCGCCGGCGATGATCCCGCCGAAGGACAGCAGCAGGCCGAGCGCCCCGAGCGGGAACGCCCACGTGGCCAGCAGGCCGGTGAGGGCGGTCGCGACGGCGACCACGCCGACGATGAGGCCGAGCGTGGACAGCAGGCTCGCGCGCGCCGGGCGGCCCGGCTCGACGGGGAGGGTGTCGACGTCGGCGTCGGCGACGGCGACGGGTGCGACCGGCTCGCGGTCGATGACCGGCTTCATGGTCGTCGTGTGGGTCTCCCGGCGGTCGGCGATGCCGTCCCGGTCGGTGTCGGTGTCGGTGACGCCGGACAGGGGGCCGACGGCGGGGATGCGGTGGGTGCGGTCCGACGTGCGGAGCCGCTTGGCCTCGACCCGGTCGTCGACGCCGTCATGGTCGCGGTCGACCCGCTGGTCCAGCGTCCGGTCCTCGACGCGGTCGTCGACGCCGTCATGGTCGCGGTCGACGCGGTTGTCCAGCGTCCGGTCCTCGACGCGATCGTCGACGCCGTCCCGGTCACGGTCCACGTCGGCGTTGTTCCTGCCGAACAGCTGCCCGATGCGTGCCACGTGTTCACCTCCTGAGAAGCGCCCGGCCGCACACCCCGGGGGTGGGAGCGCGACGGATCGGGCGTATGTCGATGGAGGTACCCAACCCCGTCCCACCTCAATCGGATGTCGCTCGTTTGGTGGCGTATGCCCGGATATCGACGATGATCTGGCGGGTTGGGAACGCCGTGTACGACGCGCGCACGAACCGCTAGCGTGCCAGCACGTGGAGTGTTTCGTGCTGGGTCCGGTCGAGGTGGTCGTGGCCGGTGCGCCCGTCGACCTCGCCGGTCAGCGACAGCAGCTGATCGTGGCGGGCCTGCTGTTCCACGCCGGCCGGGCGGTCACGGTGGCGGACCTGGTGGAGCTGGTGTGGGACGACGACCCGCCGGCGACCGCCCGCAACCAGCTGCAGACCGCCGTGTACCGCCTCCGCCGGCTCCTCGGCCCGCACGGCGCCGCCCTGCAGACGGATCCCGCCGGCTACCGGATCACGCTGCCACCGGAGCAGTTGGACCTGACCCGTTTCCACACCGCGCTGCAGCGGGCCCGCACGGAGACGGACCACGAGGCCGCCGCCAGGCTTTACCAGGCCGCGCTCGACGAGTGGCGCGACACCCCGTTCGCCGGGCTCCCCGGTTCGACGGTCGCCCGATGGCGTGACTCCCTCGTCGAGCTGCGCTGGGCGGCCACCGAGGAATGGGCGGACACCCTCCTGGCCCTGCACCGGCACCGGCAGGTGGTGGAGATCGTGGCACCCCTCGTCGCGGCCCATCCGCTGCGAGAGCGCCTCGTCGGCACCCTGATGGCGGCGCTGCACCGCGACGGACGGCAGGCCGAAGCCCTGCAGCTGTTCCAGCGCACCGTCGCCGCGCTACGCGACGAACTCGGCGTCGATCCGGGCCCGCACCTGCGCGAACTGCACCTGGAGGTCCTCCGCGCCCCGACGCAGGTCGCCGCGGCGGTCGGGGTGAGTGCGCTGCCGAGGGTGGTGGCGCTGCTGCGTGGCCGGCTGGCGGAGACGGAGCGGCTGCTGCGGGCAACCCGGGACGGGTACCGCGTGGTCGTCATCGACGGCATGGCCGGGGTCGGCAAGTCCGCGTTCGCCGTGTCCGCCGCGGCGGCGCTGCGGACGGAGTACCCGGACGCGCAACTGTTCGTCGACCTGCAGGGGCACAGCGACGGCGCGCCGGTCGCCCCGGCCGACGCGCTCGGCCGGCTGCTCATCCAGCTGGGCGAGGCACCGCAACGCATCCCGGACGACCTGCCGGAGCGGCAGGTGATGTGGTGGCGGGCCCTGACCGGGCGGCGGACCGTGGTGGTGCTGGACAACGTGGCCGGCGTCGAACAGGTCCTTCCGCTGCTGCCGCCGACCCCCGCGGCGTGCGTGGTCCTCGTCACGAGCCGGACCCGGATCGGCCCGGTCGACGACGCGCTCCTGCTGAGCCTGGACCCGCTGCCGGTCCAGGACGCGCTCTCGGTGCTGCGCGACGCGATCGGTGCGCGGGTCGACGCCGAACCGGACGCGGCCGCGGAGGTCGTGGAGCTGTGCGGGCGACTGCCGCTCGCGATCCGGCTGGTGGCGCACCGGTTGCAGCACCGGCCGCGGTGGAGCGTGTCGGCGATGGCGCAGCGGTTACGGGCCGCGGACCCGCCGCCGATCGCGGTGTCCGCCGAGGGACGCAGCGTGGCGGCGGCGTTCGACGTGTCCTACCGGCAGCTCAGCGAGCCCGAGCAGCGGTGCTTCCGGCTGCTGGGCCTGCATCCGGCCGGCGAGTTCGAGGTGTGGGTCGCCGCCGTGCTGGCGGAGGTGCCCGTGCCGCTGGCCCGGGAACTGCTGGACCGCCTCGTGGAGGTGCACCTGCTGCAGGAGGACCAGCCGGGGTGCTACCGGTTGCACGACCTGATGCGCGAGTTCGCCGCGACCCTCGTCACCGCCGCTGAACGGCCGACGGCGTCGGCCCGGCTGCTGGACTACCACCTGCACACCGCGGCCGCCGTCAATCGCCACCTGGAACTCGGCCAGGCGATCGCACCGGACTTCCCACCGGAGGTGTTCCAGCGGTCGTTCGCCGACGGGCAGGAGCGGCTGGCCTGGATGCGGGCGGCGTGGCCGGCGCTCGTGGCGCTCGCCGACGAGGCCCACCGCGGCGGCGCGCACCGGCACGCGGTGCTGCTGCACCGGGTCCTGTGGCGGTTCGCCAACAACGAGTGCCACGCGGAGGTCGCGGAGCGGCTCGGCCGGCAGGCGATCGCCTCGGCGAACACCCTCGGCGACGACGAGCTGATCGCGCTCGCCAGCAAATGGCATGCCGGCACCATGATGCGGCTCGGTCGCAACGAGGAGAGCATCAGGCACCTGGAGCGGGCCGCGGCACACAACGCCGCGGCGGGGCTGCGGGACGAGCTCATCCGTATCCAGATCAACCTCGGCATCGTGTGCCGTGCCGCCGGGCGGTTCCCGGAGGCCATGGAACACCTGCGCGCCGCGCTCGCCCTGCGCCGCGACGCCCTCATCGCGCTGCCGGCTCTGGTCGAGATCGGCGCGATAGAGCTCCTGCTGGGTCGGCCGGAGGAGGCTCGCGTGACGTTGCGCGAGGCCGCGCTCGGCATGCACCGCGTGGGCGCGACCATGCAGGTGGCGACGGCCGTCAACGAGTTCGCCGGGGCGCACCTCGCGCTCGGCCACCCGCGGCTGGCGCTGCTGCTGTTCACCCGGGGCCGTCGCATGAACAGTGAGGCCGGCAGCAGGCCGGGCACGGCCGAGGCGCTCAGCGGGATGGGCCGCGCGCACGCCGCGCTCGGTGCCGTCGATGAGGCGCTGCGCTGCCAGCTCCTGGCGTGCGAGCAGGTCAGCGACCTTACCCCGCTCTTCGAGCCCGGCATCCGCAACGACCTCGGCGTCACCCTCACCCTGCTCGGTCGCACCGGCGACGCGATCGCCGCGCACGAACGGGCGCTGCGCGTCGCCGAGAAGACCGGGCGGTGCTACGAGCGGGCCCGCGCCCATGCCGGCATCGCCGGCGCGCTGCGGCGGGCGGGGCGGGACGGCGCCCGCGACGCGGCCGCGGCGCTCGCGCTGTTCCGGGAGTGCGGGCTCAGTGAGCAGGCCGCCGCGCGAGCGGCGGGCCTGACCCACGTGGTGACCGTCCCCTGACGGGGCATCAGTCGGCGAGAATGGCGTACAGCTTGCGGCGCGTCTCGGTCAGGACCTCGAGGGCCTGGGTGCGCTGCTCCGCGGTGCCGTTGAAGCCGACCTGCCGCAGGGCGTCCATGATGCCGACCGCGGCGTCGCGGAACTCCTGGGCCTGGGAGACGTTCTCGTCGCCGTATTCCTGCCAGGGGGCGTTCTGCGCGGCGGCCTCGGCCTCGGGGCGGCCGGTGTCGGTGAGGACGAAGCGCTTGCGCCCGCCCTGCTCCTCGGCGGTGATGAGGCCCTCGTCCTCCAGCAGCTGCAGCGTCGGGTAGATCGAGCCGGGGCTCGGCCGCCAGATGCCGCCGGTGCGGGATTCGATCTCCTGGATCATCTCGTAGCCGTGCATGGGGCGCTCGGCCAGCAGGGCCAGGACGGCGAGGCGCACGTTGGGGCGTCCGCCCCGGCCCGTGCCCTTGCCGCCCCAGCCGCCGCCCCGGCCGTGCCCGTGCCCGTGTCCCCAGCCGCCGCGCCCGCCTCCGGGCGGGAAGGGTGGGATGAAACCGCCGAAGCCACGGTGCCAGGCGCCGGCGTCGAGGAGCATTGCTCCGTGTCGTGATCGCATGATCACTTCTCCTGTCGTCAAACCTTCAGCGACTGTCGCTGATAGTTCGACGATATATCGGGAGACTATCGGCGACAAGTCGCTGACCGGTACATCCCGATAAGTGCGTTACAGCACGATCACGGTGCGCAGGACCGACCCCGCCTCCATCTCGTGGAACGCCGCCTCCACGTCCGACAGGGTGCCGGTCGAGCTGACGAAGCGGTCCAGCGGCAGCCGGCCCTGCAGGTACAGGTCGATGAGCATCGGGAAGTCCCGCGACGGCAGGCAGTCGCCGTACCAGCTGGACTTGAGCGAACCGCCCCGGCCGAACACCTCCAGGAACGGCAGGGTCAGCTGCATGTCCGGCCGTGGCACGCCCACGAGCACCACGGTGCCGGCCAGGTCACGGGCGTAGAAGGCCTGCTCGTACACCTGCGGCAGCCCGACCGCCTCGATCACGACGTCGGCGCCGAAGCCGCCGGTCAGTGCCCGGATCGCCTCCACCGGGTCGGTCTCACGGGAGTTGACGACGTGGGTGGCGCCGAACTCCTGTGCCCACGCGAGCTTGCGCACGTCGACGTCGACGGCGATGACGGTGCTCGCGCCGGCGAGGACCGAGCCGACGATCGCGGCGTCGCCGACCCCGCCGCAGCCGAACACCGCGACCGTGTCGCCCCGCCCGACGTTGCCGGTGTTGAGCGCGGCGCCGATCCCGGCCATCACGCCGCAGCCGAGCAGGCCGGCGACGCTCGCCGACGCCCTCGGGTCGACCTTGGTGCACTGCCCGGCGGCGACCAGGGTGTACTTGAGGAACGCGCCGATGCCGAGCGCCGGCGACAGCGGGGTCCCGTCGGCGAGGGTCATCTTCTGCTTGGCGTTGTGGGTGTTGAAGCAGTACCAGGGGCGCCCTCGCAGGCAGGCGCGGCACTGCCCGCAGACGGCCCGCCAGTTGAGCACGACGAAGTCGCCGGGCGCGACGTCGGTGACGCCCGGCCCGACGGCCGAGACGATCCCCGCGGCCTCATGGCCGAGCAGGTAGGGGAAGTCCTCGCCGATGCCGCCCTCGCGATAATGCAGATCGGTGTGGCAGACGCCGCACGCCTGCACCTCCACCACCGCCTCGCCTGGGCCGGGGTCGGGGACGATGACGGTTTCGAGGCTGACAGGCTGGCCCTTGCCCAGTGCCACCACGCCTTGCGTTTCGATAGGCATACCCCCCGTCCTACCAGAAGGCAGCCACACCCATGGTAGTAAGAGCGGCATGACGGACGACCTGCGGCGCATCGCGAAGGAACGCTTCGGCTGGGACCGCCTGCGTGACGAGCAGGTCAAGGCCATGGAGGCGCTGATGGCCGGCCGCGATGCCCTGGCCGTGCTGCCGACGGGTGCCGGGAAGTCCGCGATCTACCAGGTGCCGGCGCCGCTGCTGCCGGGCCCGACGATCGTCATCTCGCCGCTGCTGGCGCTGCAGCAGGACCAGATCGCGTCGCTGACCGCCCGCAACCAGGCGTCGCTGCAGGCGGTGCGGCTGTCCTCCGCCGAGGGCAAGACCGAGCGCGCGGAGGCCCTGGAGGCGCTGCGGGCCGGCGACGCCGAGTTCGTGTTCCTGACCCCGGAGCAGTTCGCGGACCCGGCCCGCGTCGCGCAGATCAAGGCATTGAAGCCGAGCCTCGTCGCGGTCGACGAGGCGCACTGCGTCTCCGCGTGGGGCCACGACTTCCGCCCCGACTACCTGCAGCTGGGCCAGTTCATCCGGGAGCTGGGCCGCCCGCCGATCGTCGCGCTCACCGCGACGGCGTCGCCGCCGGTCCGCGACGACATCGTCGAGCGGCTCGGGATGCGCGACCCGGAGATCGTCGTGACCGGCCTGGACCGGCCGAACCTGTTCCTGGAGTCGGTGCACTGCCCCGACGAGCAGACCCGGTGGAAGCGGCTGCTTGCCCGGTTGAAGGAGTCGACGCCGCCGGGCATCATCTACGCGCCGACCCGCCGCGCCACCGAGGAGCTCGCCGAGCGGCTCGTCAAGGAGGGCATGCCCGCGGTCGCGTACCACGGTGGCATGAGCGCCGGGGACCGCGAACGCGCGCACGAGGCGTTCCTCGCCGACGAGGTCGAGATCATGGTCGCGACGACCGCGTTCGGGATGGGCATCGACAAGCCCAACATCCGCTGGGTGAACCACATCGCGTTGCCGGACTCGCCGGACTCCTACCTGCAGGAGATCGGCCGGGCCGGCCGCGACGGGCAGCCGGCGCAGGTGCTGCTGCTGCACCGCACCGAGGACACCGGCCTGCGCAAGTTCTTCACGAATGTGTCCGTCGACCGCGAGGAGGTCAGCTCCCTCGCGGCGCTGCTGCGCTCCGTCGCGCCGGACCCGATCACCCGCGACGAGCTGGAGGAGCGCACCGGCCTCGGCGCCCGCAAGCTCGGCCAGCTGCTCAGCCTCCTGGAGGAGGTCGGCGGCGCGCAGCTGCTGCACGGCAGCAAGGTCAAGGCGCCCCGCTGGGCGCCGACCCCGGCGAAGTCGGCCGAGCTGGCCGAGGCGCAGGCCGAGAAGCAGCAGACGGTGTCGCGGTCCCGGCTGGACATGATGCGCAACTTCGCCGAGACGGAGCTGTGCCGCGGCCAGACCCTCCTCGCGTACTTCGGCGAGCACCTCGACGGCACCTGCGGGCATTGCGACAACTGCCTCGACGGCAGCGCGCAGGCCGGTCTCGACGCCGCCGGCGCCGTGCCGTTCCCGATCCACAGCGAGGTCCGGCACGGCGAGTGGGGCAAGGGCATCGTGCTGTCGTATGCGGGCGAGCAGATGACGGTCCTGTTCGACAACGTCGGCTACAAGACGCTGTCAGTGCCGGTGGTCGAGGAGCACAAGCTGCTGCGCCGGCTCTGACGCCTGCGCCGCGGCCTCCTCGCTCAGCCCGCACGCCCGGAGCAGCGCGCGGGCCTTGTCCCGTTCACCGGTGTCGTCCCGCCCCGTGCGGCGCAGCGCGTCGGCGATGCCGGCGTGCGCGCGGGCCTGCTCGTAGCGCTGCCCGGTCCGCCCGGTCAGCAGCAGCGCCCGCTCGTGCGCGGCGATCGCGTCCCCGGTCCGGCCGAGCAGGGTGAGCGTGCCGCCGAGGTCGTTGCGGATGCCCGGCTCGTAGAACGGGTCCGTCAGGTGCCGGACCTGCTCGCACGCCTCGAGCTGGCAGCGCAGCGCCTCGTCGAGGTCGCCGAGGGCCGCGTGCGCCCGGCCGAGCTGGCTGAGGGTCTCCGCCGCGTGGGCCACGCTGCCGGCGTCGATGTTCAACCGGTGGGCCCGGCGCAGCAGCAGCAACGCCAGGCGCGGGTGCCCGAGCGCGAGGTGGGCCCGGCCGAACTCGACGGAGATGGTCGCCACCTGCATCTGCGCGCCGAGCCGGTACATGCCGATCGTGGCGTCCCGCAGCGCCACGAGGGCCTGCTCGGGCCGTCCCAGCAGCTGGTGCACGTAACCGGTCTCGCCGAGGGCCCGCAGCAGGTTGGAGGGGTCGTCGGCGGCGCTGCACACGCTGAGGGCCGTGCGGAGGTGCGCCATGCTCTCGTCGAGCCGCCCGGTGGCCCGGCAGACGATGCCGAGGTTGACCTCGATGGCGCCCAGCTGGCCGGGCATCCCCGCGGCGGAGTAGCGGGCGGCGGCCTCGCGCAGGTGCTCGATGCTCTCCGCGGCGCGGCAGAGCCGCAGCATCGTGCCCGCGTGCCACTTGCATGCCAGCGCGACCAGCTCGTCGTCGCCGATCGCCTTCGCCGCGGCGATCGCCTGCCGGCCGAGCCGCTCGGTGACCTCCGCGCGGCCCTCGTTGTTGGCGAACCGCCACAGCGTGCGGTGGAACATGACCGCGTGCCGGTGCGCGCCGACGCGGTGCGCCTCGTCGGCGAGGACCACCACCGCCGGCCACACCCCCCGCATCCACGCCAGCCGCTCGTGGCGGTCGGTGAACGGCCGGGTGAAGGCGTCCGGCGGGAACCTCGGCGCGTCATCGGGCCGCATCTCCAGATGACCGTTCGCGATGGCGACGGTGTGCAGGTAGTAGTCCAGCAGCCGGGCCAGCGCGGCCCGGCGCTCCTCGACGGTGACCAGCGTGGCGGCGAACTCGCGCATCAGGTCGTGCAACCGGTAGTGCCCCGGCTGGTCCTCCTCCAGCAGGTGCACCTCGACGAGCCGGTCCAGCAACTCCCGCGCCTGCGGGACCGGCACCTCCGCCAGCGCCGCCGCCGGCCACACCTCGAACTCCCCGGCCGGATGCAACCCCAGCAGCCGGAAACACCGCTGCTCCAGCGCACTCAACTGCCGGTACGACACGTCGAACGCCGCCGCGACGCTGCGCCCCTCCGCGGACACCGCGATCGGTGGCGGATCCGCGGCCCGCAACCGCTCCACCATCGCCGACACACTCCACCGCGGCCGATGCTGCAACCGGTGCGCGATCAACCGCACCGCGAGCGGCAGCCGCCCGCACAGCTCCACCACCTCCGCCGCCGCACCCGGCTCCGCGTCAACCCGGTCACCGATCGCGTCACGCAGCACCGACACCGCGGCATCGACCGGCAACGGCTCCAAGCTCAACAGGAACGCACCGTCCACCGGCCCGACCCGTGTCCGGCTCGTCACCAGCACCACACACCCCGCGTCCGCCGGCGGCAGCAACGGACGGACCTGGTCCGCCCCCGCCACGTTGTCCAGCACCACCACGACCCGCTGCCCGGCCAGGGCCCGCCGCCACACCACCTGCCGCCCCGGCAGGTCGTCCGGAATGCGTTGCGGCGCCTCACCGAGCTGCGCCAGCAGCAGACCCAGCGCGTCCACCGGCGCCACCGGCGCACCCTCGCTGTGCCCTTGCAGGTCCACGAACAGCTGCGCGTCGGGGTACCCGGCCCGCAGCGCCTCCGCGGCGGACACGGCGAAGGACGACTTGCCGATCCCCGCCATGCCGTCCACGACGACGACCCGGTAACCACCCCGGACCGCCCGCAGCAACAGGTCGGTCTCCTGTTCCCGCCCACGCAGCCGGGCGACCGCCCGCGGCAGGGCGCTGGTCCCGGGCTCGGCCGCGGGGGCCTGGACGGCACCGCGCAGGACCTCCAGGTGCAGCTCCCGCAGCTGCGGGCCCGGGTCCACACCGAGCTCGTCCCGCAACGCGGCAACCGTGCGCTGGTACAACTGCAGCGCCTCGGCCTGCCGTCCGTCGCCGTGCAGCGCCGCCATCAGCGCACCGACGAGCCGCTCCCGCAGCGGGTGGCCGGCGACGAGCGGTGCGACCCCCTCCACGACCTCGCGGTGCCGGCCCAGCCCCACCAGCGTGTCGGCCCACTCCTCGGTCGCGGCCCAGTGCAGCTCGGTCAGCGAGTCGCGCCACCGGCCGATCACCGAACCGCGCAGCCCGGCGAACGGGGTGCCCCGCCACTCGTCCAGCGCCGCCCGGTAGTGCTCCACCGCGGCCGCGCCGTCGGCCGCCCGGGCCTTCGCGAGGGCCGCCCGGAAACGGTCGAGGTCAAGGCCGCCGGCGGGCACCGCCATCCGGTAGCCGGCCTGGTCGGTCTGGATCCGGGCGCCGACGCCCAGGACCTTGCGGAGGCGGTACACGACGGTCTGGAGCTGGTTGCGGGCGGTCGCCGGCGGGTCCTCGTCCCAGACGAGCTCCACCAGATCGGCGACGGTGACGACCTGACCGGCATGGAACAGCAGGCCGGCGACGATCAACTGCTGCCTGGGCCCGCCGAGGTCGACGGGCACGCCGTCGACGCGCACCTCGACCGGCCCCAGCACACCGCACCTCACGTCTCGCGAGGGTAGTAGGCCGGACGCGGAGCGTACACCTGCGTCTCACATGTTCCTGATCAGACCGGGGCGGGCTCGGGGTCCGGGGCGGCCTCCTTGCCCGCGGCCTTGCGGCGGGTGGCCAGGAACGAGCCGGCGAGGATCAGCGCGAACGCGCCCACCGTCAGCGGCGTGATCGCCTCGTGCAGGACGAGGGCGCCGAGGACGACCGCGACCGCCGGGTTGACGAAGGTGATCACTGTGGCGCGCACCCCGCCGACCTCGGCGATGAGGGCGAAGAACAGCACGAACGCAAGCGCGGTGCAGATGAAGGCGAGGGCGACGGCGGCCAGGGCGGGGCCGAGCGTCACCGTGCGGGCGAGGGACGGCAGGTTCGGCACCGCGACGGGGGCGAACAGCAGCGCACCGGCGATCAGCGACGCGGCCGAGACACCGTAGCGGGGGACGTCGGCGAGCCAGCGCTCGATGATCAGCGGGCCGGTGGCGTAGCAGAGCACCACACCGAAGAGCTCGAGGAACGGGACGGCGCCGCCGGTGCCCCCGTGGAAGCCGACGAGCAGGCCGACCCCGGCGAGACCGGTGAGGAGTCCGGCGATCCGGGTGCCGGAGAGGCGTTCGCGGGCGATGAGGGCGGCGACGAGCGGGACGCCGGCGATGACGAGGCCGGTGATCGAGCTGTCGACCTGCTGCTCGGCGTGCGACAGCAGCAGCCACGGCACGCCGATCTCGACGACGGTGTACGCGAGCAGCGGCAGCCACGGGCGCAGCGACGCGCGGAGCTCCTTGCGGTACAGGGCGATCGGCAGCAGCAGGAGCGCGCCGAGGGCGGTACGGACGAAGACGAGCTCGGCGGGGCCGATGTCGCGGACCGCGACCTTGATCAGCAGATACGGGATGCCCCACACGACGGACATGGCGATGAAGAGGAACCATCCACGACGACTCATGCGGACAGCGTCACGCGGCGGTGCGCACCGGGTCTTGAACGGCGTTGCGGAATGCGGCCGGGGTGACGCCTGTCACGCGCTTGAACCAGCGGGTGAGGTGGGCCTGGTCGGCGAAGCCGACACCGCTGGCGACCTGTGCCGGGGCGACGCCGGCGGCGAGCAGCTGCCGGGCGCGGCAGACCCGCTCCAGCACGAGCCAGGTGTGCGGGGGGAAGCCGGTCGCGTCGCGGAAGACGCGCAGCATGTGGAACGGGGACAGGTCGACGCCGGCGGCGAGCTCGCGGAGGCTCGGCGCGCAGCGCAGGTCGGCCGTGAGCCGGTCGCGGATTTCGGCGACCTTCCGGACCGCCGCCGCGTCCCGCGCCGACAGCGCGGACGGGTCGCGGCGGGCGTCGCCGTGACGGTGGGCGACGGCGGACATGGCCCACGCCAGCTTCGAGTGCGCCGCGAACTGGTCGACGTCGGCGGTCAGCTCCTCGTGCGCCGAGCGGACCAGGTGCACGCTGCGGGGATCGTCCACCACGGCCTCGGCGAAATGTGCCCGTGGCATGCTCTCGAAGAGCAGGTCGGCGGGCGGGTAGAAGACCCGGTAGGCCCAGCCGGACGGGTCGGCGGCCTGCCCGTCGTGCGGCTCGTCGGGCTCCAGGATCGCGAGGGTGCCCACGCCCGCGCGGTGCAGCGAGCCCCGGTAGTGGAACTGCTCGGCGCCGCAGACGACGACGCCGATGGCGAAGGTGGCGTGGCTGTGCCGGGTGAACGCGTGCCGCTGGTAGTCGGCGGTGAGCAGGTCGACCTGGAACCGCCCGTCGTCCACGCGGGTCCAGCGCGCGGAGTCCGTCATGCCGTCACGGTATACCCGAACGGCAGCTCGAGACGGTGCCGTTCGAGCAGGTCGGTGTCGGCGAGGAGCTCGCGGGTGGGGCCGTCGGCGACGATCCGGCCGTCGTCGAGGATGACGGAGCGGGGGCACAGTTCGAGGGCGTACGGCAGGTCGTGGGTCACCATGAGCAGCGTCACCGGCAGCGACCGCAGGATGTCGGCGAGTTCCCGGCGGGAGGCGGGGTCCAGGTTGGAGGACGGCTCGTCCAGCACCAGGATCTCGGGGCGCATGGCCAGGACGGTGGCGACGGCGACCCGGCGGCGCTGGCCGAAGGACAGGTGGTGCGGCGCCCGGTCCCGGGCGAAGCCCATCCCGACGGCGGCGAGGGCCTCGTCGACACGTTCGGTGAGCTCGGCGCCGCGCAGGCCCAGGTTGGCCGGGCCGAACGCGACGTCCTCGGCGACGGTCGGCATGAAGAGCTGGTCGTCGGGGTCCTGGAACACGATCCCGACCCGGCGGCGGATCTCCTTCAGCCCGGCCCGGTCGCGGGGGTCGACGGTGAGGCCGCCGACCTCGACGCCGCCGCCGGCGGCGGCGTTGATGCCGTTGAGGTGCAGCACGAAGGTGGTCTTGCCGGCGCCGTTGGGCCCCAGCAGCGCGACCCGCTCCCCCTGCGGCACGGTGAGGTCGACGCCGCGCAGCGCCACGTGCCCGTCGGGGTATGCGAAGTGCAGGCCGGTCACCCGCAGGGATGGCGTCACCCGAGTAACGCTACCGTCGCGATCGCCCCGGCCACGACGGGCACCGAAGCGGCGGCGGCCCACTGCCCGGCGGTCGCGCCGGCACCGGCGAGCGCCAGTGGGATCCGCCCCTCGTAGCCCCGGGAGACCATCGCCAGGTAGACCCGCTCGCCGCGTTCGAAGGCGCGCAGGAACAGGGCGCCGACGCCGCTGGCCAGGCCCTTGACCTGCCACAGGAAGCGGGGGTCGTAGCCGCGTGAGCGCTGCGCGATCCGCATCCGGCGGCTCTCGGCGGACAGCACGTCGAGGTAGCGCAGCATGAACGTGGCGATCTGGGTGATCATCGTCGGGCAGCGCAGCCGGTCGAGGCCGAGCAGCAGGTCGCGGGGGGTGGTGGTGCCGGCGAGCAGCAGTGAGGAGAGCACCCCGAGGGTGCCCTTGGCGAGGATGTTCCACAGCCCGTAGAGCCCGTCGACGGACATGCTCAGGCCGAGCCAGTGGACCCGCTCGCCGTGGCCGAGGAACGGCAGCGCGAACGCGAACAGGATGAACGGCAGCTCGATCAGGGAGCGCAGGGCGAGCCGGCCGAGGCCGATCCCGGCGATGACCGCCACCACCACGATGACGGCGAGGTAGCCGCCGAACGCCCACAGCGCCTCGCGTGGTGTCGCCACGACCGCGACCGTGAACAGGACGCTGGCGGCGATCTTCACCTCGGGCGCGAGGGCGTGCACCGGCGAGTGCCGGTGCACGAACAGCGCGTGACTGTGGCCCGCGCCCATGTCAGGCCGTCTGCTTCTTGCGGTCCTTCGAGCCGGCGCGCAGCAGCCAGAAGACGCCGCCGCCGATCGCGAACGTGGCGACGACCCCGATCACCCCGGACAGGCCGGTGGACAGGAACTCGTTGCCGACGCCGCGCAGCCCGTATCCGGCGAGGGGGCTGTCCTCGGTCTGGTTGCCGGTCTCGCTCTGTGCCATGCAGGTGCCGCCGGTGATGTTGCCGGCGGCGTCGAAGGTGCAGCCCTCGCGGGCGACCGAGTCGAGGCCGTCGGGGTGGCCGGAGGCGAAGTTGCTGACCACGCCGGCGAGCAGCAGCGCGGCGATCAGGCCGCTGAGGATGAACCAGGTCGACTTCTTCATGCTGAGACCGCCTCCGTGACGACCGGACGCTGCAGGTTGCGCACCGCGTAGACGAGGTCGGGGCGGACCTTCGCCACGTACGTGACGGTGAGCGCGGTGATGATGCCCTCCCCGAGCCCGATCAGGACGTGGGTGCCGGCCATCGCCCCGGCGATCGCGCCGAGGGACCTGCCGACGTCGACGGCGCCGCCGAGGTAGTACTCCAGGACGAAGCCCTGCGAGGCCACGGTCACCGACACGACGCAGGCGATGACGGCGGTTGCGGTCAGCGCCCAGGTCGTGCGGGGCAGGACCCGCAGCAGGGTGGTGACGAGCAGGTATCCGGCGGCGGTGCCCAGCAGCGCCATGTTGGTGACGTTCAGCCCGAGCGCGGTGACGCCGCCGTCGCTGAAGATCAGCGCCTGCACGACGAGGACGATCGAAACGCAGATCGCGCCGAGGTAGGGCCCGACCAGGATGGCCGCGAGGGTGCCGCCGAGCAGGTGACCGCTGACGCCGGGCAGGATCTGGAAGTTGAGCATCTGCACGGCGAAGATGAACGCCGCCACCAGGCCTGCCATCGGCACGAGCCGGTCGTCGAGCTCGCGGCGCCCCTGGACGAAGCACAGGCCGAGCCCCGCCAGGGCGATGGCGGCAAAGAGCAACGCGATCTGGTTGTCGATGATCCCGTTGGAGATGTGCATGGCTACCGCAGGCATGCACAGCAGCTTATTGCGCACTCAGCGTTGTTGCCAAGAGCTTGCAACAAGGCGGACACGAAGTTCAGGCGAGAATTCGGGTGTCCCTGGTCGTCGGGATCGCGTCGACCAGGTGAACGCGGTCCCGGCCGTGGTGTTTGGCGTGGTGGAGCGCCTCGTCGGCGCGGCCGACGAGGTCGTCCGAGGCCTCGACCCCGTCCCACCGGACCAGCCCGGCGGGGAACATCTGACCCTGCGGGGTGACCTCGCGCAGCCGGTCCAGGACCCGCACCGCCTCATGCCATGCCGGAAGCGCAGCGCCTCGGCGCGCCGTGACCACCTATCGGAACATGGAGATGTCTGCCGCTCCTTCGGCGATGGCGTGCAGCGTGCCGTTCTCCAGGTAGACGAGCTGTTCGGTGACGGCGCGGGCGTGCTCGGGCTGCTGTTCGACCAGCAGCACGGTCAGCCCGGTGCGGGTCAGCTCCGCCACGACGGCGCGGACCCGGGCCGCGAGGTCGACGGCCAGCCCCTCGCACGGCTCGTCGAGCAGCAGCAGCCGCGGCTGGGTCAGCAGGGCCCGGGCGATCGCGAGCATCTGCGCCTCGCCGCCGGAGAGCTGGTTGCCCTTGTGGCCGAGCCGCTCCCCGAGCCGCGGCAGCAGCTCCAGGACCCGCTGCCGGGTCCACTCCCCCTTGCGCCGGGACAGCGCGAGGTGCTCGGCGACGGTGAGGCTGGCGAAGACCCGCCGGCCCTGTGGCACCAGCGCGACACCCGCCCTGGCGATCCGGTGCGCCGGCCGGCCGGCCAGCTCGACGTCGCCCAGGCGCACGCTGCCCGACCGGGCCTTCACCAGGCCGGCGATGGTGTGCACGAGGGTGGTCTTGCCGACGCCGTTCATCCCGAGCACCGCGACGGCCGCACCCTCGGGCACGACCAGGTCGACGCCGTGCAGGACGGTGCCGCCGCCGTACCCGGCGTGCACACCCTCAATCGTGAGCGTCATGGCGCGACTCCCGCGTAGGCGGCCGCGACCTCGGGCGACGATCGGGTTTCGGGGACGGTGCCGGTGTGCACGTGCCGCCCCGAGTGCAGGACGGTGATCCGGTCGGCGAAGCCGTAGACCAGGTCGAGGTGGTGCTCGACCAGCAGGATCGCGACGGTGAGCGGCAGCGACGCCAGCAGCGACGCGAGGACCTCGACCTCCGGCGGGGCGAGGCCCGCGGCGGGCTCGTCGAGCAGCAGCAGGCGCGGCTCCCCGGCCAGGGCCATCGCCAGCTCCAGCTGGCGGCGCTGCCCGTGCGACAACGCACCCGCCAGGGTCTGCTCCACGCCGGTCAGCCCGACACCGGCGAGCAGCTCCCGGGCGTGTTCGCGGGGCTTGGCGCGGCGACCGGCGCGCAGCCGCCCCCAGGGCAGGCGCGCGGCGACGATCACGTTGTCCAGGGCGGGCAGGCTCGACCAGACCGCCGGGTGCTGGTGGGTCCGGCCGACGCCGAGGCGGGCCCGGCGGGTCGGGGCGAGCCGGGTGACGTCGCGGCCGTCGAAGCGGATCCGGCCCGCCGTGGGCCGCAGCGACCCGGCGATGAGGTTGAGCAGCGTCGACTTGCCGGCGCCGTTGGGCCCGATCAGCCCGACCCGGTCGCCGGGCGCCACCCGCAGGTCGACCCCGTCCAGGGCGGCGAGGTCACCGTACCGGCGGCCGAGGCCGTCGATCTCCAGCAGGTCACTCATGTGCCGACCGCTTTCCTAGCAGGCCACGGGGCAGAAGGTACACGCAGAGGATGAACAACCCGCCGAGCACCAGCGGCGCGTGCCCGGCCATGGACCCGCCGAACCAGTCGCGGCTGGCGATCCAGTCGCGGGTCGCGACGACGAGGCCGGCGCCGAGCAGCGCGCCGATGAGCGAGGTGGCGCCGCCGATCACGACGGCGAGCAGGACGAGCGCGGAGATGTCGAAGCCGCCGGCGCCGGGTGAGACGTACCGCTCGACGGTCACCAGCAGCGAGCCCGCCGCCCCGGCGAGAGCGCCCGCGGCCACGTAGGCGACGGTGAGATAGCCGGCGACGGGATGCCCGCTGGCCCGCATCCGGTTCTCGCCGTCCCGCGCGGCGCGCAGCAGCGCACCGGCCGGCGAGCGCAGCACCAGCAGCATGATGCCGACCAGCACCGCGACGACGGTGAGGACGTAGAGGTACGTGGACCGGTCGGTGTCCAGCGTGACCAGCCCCGGCAGCGGCGCCGGCGCGGCGAAGGCGAGCATGCCGTCGGTGCCGTTGGTGACCGACTTCCACCGCCCCGCGACGGTCATGGTCAGCTCGCCGAGCGCCAGGGTGATCATGAGCACCACGACACCCCGGGCGTAGACCACGAGCGGCGCGGTGACCAGGGCGAACACTGCCCCCGCACCGGCCGCGGCGAGCAGTTGCACGACGCCGATCGAGACGTCGTGCCGCACCAGGGTCGCCGCGGTGTACGCCCCGACCAGGTACGGCGCGGTCTGCCCCAGCGTCGGCAGGCCGGCGACCCCGGTGAGCAGCGCGACGCTGACGGCGAGCAGCCCGAGGACGAGGATGCTGGTGAGGGTCTTCGTGGCGTAGTCGTCCAGGATCCACGCCATCGGCAGCAGCACGACGATCAGCGCGGGGAAGCCCAGCGGCGTCAGCCGCCGCAGCAGGCGTCGTACGTCGGTCATGTCGCGCTCCGGCCGGATGTCAGCAGGCCACGGGCCCGGGCGGACAGCACGACGGCCATCGCGCCGAAGAGCAGGAACGGGGCGAAGTCCTGGGTTGCCTCCGAGGTCACCCCGAGGGTCTGGATCTCGCCGACCGCGATCGCGGCGACCAGCGCGCCGCCGATCGAGCCGAGCCCACCCAGCACCACCACGACCAGCGACAGCATGAGGACGAGGTCCGCGGTGCGCGGCCCGGGCCCGATGATCGGGGCGCCGAGCGCGCCGGCGAGCCCCGCGAGGGCGCCGCCCGCGGCCAGCACGCCGGTGCGCACCAGGAACGGGTTGACGCCCAGCGTGGCGACCATGTCGCGGTCGTCGACGGTGGCCCGCACGAGGCTGCCGACCCGGGTCCGGGCGACGACGACGTACAGCGCGACCGCGATCAGCGCGGCGACGCCGATGAAGGCGAGGCGGTAGCCGGGGTAGGAGTGCCCGACGATGTCGATCGGCCGGTCCACGGCCGCGGGGACGGTGACCGGCAGCTCGTCGGGGCCGAAGATCCCGACGAGCAGGTCGCCGACGACGAGCGCCACGCCGAACGTCAGCAGCGCCTGGGCGAGGTGACCCCGCCCGGCGAGTGGCACCAGCAGCGCCGACAGCACCGCGCCGCCCACCGCCGCGGCCGCGGTGCCGACGAGCACCGCGAGCGCGAGCGAGAGCCACGAGCCGTCGCTGACCTTCGCCGCCGCATAGGCGCCGAAGGCGAACAGCGTGCCGTGCGCGAGGTTGAGCACGTCACCGACGCCGAAGGCGAGGGTGAGCCCGGCGGCGACGACGAACAGCAGGAGGCCATAGGCCACGCCGTCGACCGCCGGGATCAGGTACGCGTCCAACTCGGTCAGGCACCGACCGTCGCGAGGTCCTGCACCATGACGTTGGCGAGGGCCCGGCCGTCGTTGCGGACCTGCCGCAGGTACCACTTCTGGATGGGCGAGTGGGTCTGCGGGCCGAACTGCCAGTTGCCGCGCGGCGACGGGATCTGACCGAGCTTGGCGACGGCCGCGTTGATCGTCTCCGGGGTCGGGTTGGCACCGGCCGCGGCGATCGCGCGGTCCAGGACCGCGGCCGCGTCGTAGGACGCCATCGCGTACGTGGTGGGCGTGGCGTCCGGGTGCTTCTGCCGCCAGGCGGCGACGAACTTGCGGTTCTCCTCGTTGTCGAGGTCCGGCGAGTAGTTGCAGACGTTCAGGATGTTCTTCGCGGCCTCACCCTGGGCCTGCAGCACCGAGCCCTCGGTGAGGAAGCCCGCGGAGTAGAGCGGGATGTCCTTGGCGTCGGACTGCGCGTACTGCTTCACGAAGTCGATCGCGGCCTTGCCGGCGTAGAACGTGTACACGGCCTTGGCGTTGCTCGCCTTGATCTGCGAGAAGAACGGCAGGAAGTTCGTCGTCGTCGGGAACGGCGTCCACGTGGCCTTGCCGTTGACGAGCGTGCCGCCGAGCTTGGTGAACTCGGTGGTGAAGCCGCCGACCTGGTCGTAGCCACCCTGGTAGTCCGGGCCGATCGCGTAGACCGGGCCGTTGACCTTGTCCTTGATGTACTGCGCGATGGACTTGCCCGTGTCGGTGGACATGAAGCTGGTCGTCCACACGCCGCTGAGGTCCTTGAGCTCCGGCCGGCCGTTGGAGCCGATCAGCGGGATCTTCGCCTCGGCGAGCAGCGGCGCGACGGCCGCGACCGAGCCACCGCCGACGATGCCGGTCAGCGCGACGACCTTGTCGTCCTTGATGAGCTTCGTGGCGGCGGGTACCGCGGTCGGCGCACCGTCGCCCTCGTCGGCGATCTTGAGGTCGATCGGGTGGCCGCCGAGCTTGTTGTCGTGCGTCGACAGGTACAGCTCGAAACCGCTCTTCAGGTCGGTGCCGACCGCCTGGTAGGTGCCGGTGAGCGAGCCGAGGAAGCCGATCTTCAGGGTGGAGGCGGCGGCGCCGCTGGAGCTCTTCGCGTCAGAATCGGCGCAGCCGGCGGCTGCGAACAGCAGCCCGGCGGCCAGCGCCGCACTGACCAGCGATCGTCGTTGCATGGTTCTCCCCTATGTGTCTGTGCGTTCGCGGTTGGTGAAACGGTTCAACGGGGGGTGCGCGCGGGGTTCAGCGACGGACGCCGGTGCGCTGCGCGAGCGCATGCTCGGTGACGGCGACCAGGATCTCCTTGGCCGACGCACGTGAGCGGACGTCGGCGTTGATCATCGGTACGCCGCGGTTGACCGCAAGGGCCTCGCGGATGTCCTCGAGGTGGTACCGGGCGGCGCCTTCGAAGTGGTTGACCGCGATGACGTACGGCAGCCGCCGGTTGTCGAAGAAGTCGATGGCGCCGAAGCAGTCGGCGAGCCGCCGCGTGTCGGCGATGACCACCGCCCCGATCGCGCCACGGCACAACTCGTCCCACATGAACCAGAACCGCTTCTGCCCGGGCGTGCCGAACAGGTAGAGCACGAGGTCCTGATACAGCGTGATGCGGCCGAAGTCCATGGCGACGGTGGTGCTGCCCTTGTCGGGCACGAGGGTGGCGTCGTCGTGGCCGAGGCTGGCCGCGGTCATCACGGCCTCGGTCGTCACCGGCGGGATCTCCGAGATGGCCCCGACGAGCGTGGTCTTGCCGGCGCCGAACCCGCCCGCAATGATGATCTTGACTGCGGTGGGCCGGCCGCGTCCGGGAGTCGTCACGCCGGTGCCCCACGAACCGACGGGGACAGCGCGTCGCCGATCCGGTTGGCCAACTCGGTCATCTCGTAGGACACCTTGCCGACGTCGGCGTGCGGTGAGGCGAGCACCAGCAGCGACGCGCCGTCGCTGAACGCCATGCAGAACATGAAGCCGCCGTCGAGCTGGGTCACGTTGGACACCACGTTGCCCGCCTCGAAGAACCGCGCCGCGCCCGCCAGCAGCGCGACCAGGCCGCTGCCGGTGGCGGCGAGCTGGTCGGCGCGGTCCCGCGGCAGGGCCCGGGTATGTGCCAGGACCAGCCCGTCGGTGGAGATCGCCAGCGCATGGCTGACGTCGGGGGTACGGCTCGCAAAGTTGTCCAGCAGCCAACCGAGATTACTCGGGTCGGTCACAGAAATGGTCCTCTCTTGCTGTTCTTCGTGCGTCAGGAGCCGGCCGGCCGTCGGCCGGCCACACCGCGGGCGTAGGCGGACATCGCGGCGGCGACCTTGGAGGGGTCGCGGCGCGGTGTGGTGGAGCGGTCCGCCTGCGACGGCACGGCGGCGCCCGGGACCAGGTGCCGCTGCGGCGCGCGGACCGGCAGGCCCGACGCGGTGACCGTGCTGACGTCCGGCGTGGCCGCCTGCTGGGCGGCGCGCCAGCCGGCATCGGCGCTGGACTCCCAGTTGGGGGGCTCCTCGGCGACAGGGACGGCGGCGACGGTGTACGCGCTGGGGACGGCGACCTCGGCCGGCACCTCGGTGGTGCGGAACCAGCCGTTGACCGACTGGAAGATCGGCAGCTCGATCGAGTCGTCGGCGTCGGCGAGGATCGAGGGCACCTCGGGCTCCGGCAGCGGCGGCCAGGCACCCGGCCCCGGTGGCATCGGCGTCGCCGTGCGGTGGTCGCGCGGCGGCGCGTAGTCCTGCACGGCCGCGAAGCTCTGCGTCTGGTCCTGCGAGTAGTCCTGGGTGTAGTCCGCCGCCGGGCTCGGCGACGCGACCCGGTACTCCTGGGTGGGCACGTCGAACAGGCTGGGCGGCGCGGTGCGCGGCGCGGGCGTGAACAGCTCCGCGGCGACCGGACGGGCCGGGGCACCGCCCCCACCGCTGCCGTTGCCGTTGCCGCCCGCGGTCGTGCTGTAGCCGGCCGGCGGGCCGGCGATGACCGCCGGCGCGAGCTGCGGCTGGCGCTCCGCGGCCATGATCGGGCGGAACACGTCCTTGGGGATGACCACCTCGGCGAGGGTGCCGCCGTGCTGGCCGGGCCGCAGCTGGACCAGGATCTGGTACCGGGCCGCGATGTGCCCGACCACGGTGAGACCCATGGCGCGCACGGCGGCGATGTCGATCGCGGGCGGCTGGGCGAGCAGCTGGTTGAGCTGGTCGCGCCGGGACGGCGCCAGGCCCACGCCCTCGTCGACGATCTGCAGGATGACCCGGTCGCCGAGGGCCCGGCCGGTGACCCACACCTCGGACTCCGGCGGCGAGTAGCCGGTCGCGTTGTCCAGCAGCTCCGCGAGCAGGTGCACGATCTCGTCGACCGCCTCGGCCACGACCGCGACGTCGTCGTCGACGCTGCCGAAGCGGACCCGGGTGTAGTGCTCGATCTGCGAGATCGCGGCCTGCAGGACCTTGCCCATCGGGGCGTCCTCGCGGCGGACGCGGGCCGCACCGGAGCCGCCCAGCACGAGCAGGCTCAGGTTGATCCGGGCCATCCGGGTGGCGAGGTGGTCCAGCTGGTAGAGCTGCTGCAGCCGGTCCGGGTCGGTCTCGTCGCGCTCGACCCGGTCGACCTGGGCCAGGACGGCGTCGACCAGTCGCTGCTCGCGGCGGGACAGGTGGACGAAGATCTCCGCGACGTTGGAGCGCATGACGGCCTGCTCACCGGCGATGCGGACCGCCTCGCGGTGCACCGCCCGGAACGCCTGTGCCACGTCGGCGACCTCGTCCGCGCCGCCGACGACGAGTTTCGCCGAGGCGCGGTCGGCGACCTCGTCCGGGTCGACCGTGCCGGGCGCGGCCGCCCGCAGCTCCGCGACGACCGCGGGCAGCTGCTCGTAGGCGACCTCACGGGCCGCGTCGTGCAGGGCACGCAGGCGCCGGGTGATCCGCCGGGCCACGATGCCGGTGAGCACGATGGCGATGAGCAGCACCAGGGCGACGCCGGCGATCTGGATCGCGGCCTGCGTCATCTGCTGGTCGCGTAGCTCGCCGACCTTCTCCACGATCGCGTCGTCGACCTTCTGCTGGACCCCGAACAGCAGGCCCGACCAGCCGGACATCGCGTTGATCCAGTCGCTGGTGATGAGTGCGAACTGCTGGCCGGGGCGGGCGCGGTTGACCTGGTCCTGCAGCCGTTGCGCGGCGATGACCTGCTCGCCGGTGCTGGCCTGCTCGTACCAGCTGCGCCACTCCGCCGGGGCGAGGTCGTTGAACTGGACCGTGGCCTCGACGAAGCTGGTCCGGGTCGCGGTGATCTCCTGCTGGAGCGCGGGGGTCAGCTCACCCGCGGCGACGGCGCGCAGGACGGCCGCCTGCTGCTGGCCGAGGGCCTCCGCCGCGCGGGACAGCGCGGCCGCCGCACGGATCTGGTCGGCCAGCTCGGTCGGGGCGCCGGACCGGGCCACGGACTCCCGGTAGGACAGCAGGTCGGCGATGAGGATGCGGTAGCTGAACGCGATCCCCGACACCGACGCGCGGGCGTCCTTGCGGACCTGGTCGCGCAGGTTGGCCAGGTCCGCGAGGTTGCTGTCGACGCGGCGCACCGAGTCGGGCACCTCGCTGATGCCAGCGCGGCGGTCGCGGTACGCCTCGACGTTGTCGTCGGTGATCATCACCTGCGACGAATACGCCTCCAGCTGCGCCGGCGCCGGGTTGAGCAGCACGTTGACGGCCGCGGCCCGCTCGCGCTGCAGGGCGTGGGCGAGCCCACCCGCGTCGGAGGCGAGGGCGGCGAAGTCCTGCAGCTGCCGGCTGCGGTTGACCTGCTGCACGGTGGTCACCAGCGCGATGCCGGCGAACACCACGACGGCGACGAGCGGCACGGCGACGATGAGGCGGAGCTGGTCGATGATGCGCCGGCCCGGGCGCTCACGCCGGCCACGCGGGTCGCGCTCGTGCGCGGTGGCGATGGCAGCATGGCGCGTCGGACGGCGATCGGGACTCAGCCGAGGGTCGCGCTCCTGCCTCGGGACGGGCAGCGACGACGAGCTCTGGCTTTGGGTCACGAAGAGTCCCCGCAGGCATCCGAGATTGACAATACGGGTCAGTCCTGACAAGCAGGCGCATGACGTTGAGCACAATCACAGCTCGGCCGATCGGTGTCAATACCGACGGTGCGGATGCAGCGCCGAACGCCTCGTTTTTCCTCATCCGTTGGGTCGGTGTACACGAACCCATACGGACCCTAACGGCTGCAACAGGCCCAGATTTGCCTGCTCGCGGGACGCGCGGCGCAACGGCGGCGTTTCCGGATTTTTACGGTACCGAAATACTTACACAACGCGTTGTCGACAGCACCAAGGGTGAGCGTTTGTCGTCAGTCACATAATTTCATGCCAATGTCGATGCGTTTGCAAATACCTTGTTCGCGATCTGCACCTGCTCGTCATCGAGACAGGTCCGGCCACGGAAGCCGAGCCGGCGCAGGACCTGCGCGGAGGATTCGCAATCGGTACCGGCGGGGCACGACGCGGCAATCGGCGGCTCGATTCCGGCGGCCGCTGCCGCGATCACCACCATCGACCGGGCCCACAGCAGTTCGTGTTCGTCCTGCCCAGGCTCGACCCGCAGCTGCCGCGCCAGTTGGCCCTCGGCGAGCTGGAGCCGGGAGACCCGCGGGGCGCGGGCGATCTCGGCGGCCTGCAGCACCGCGGCGGCGGTCTCCAGCCGCGGGACGACCGCGATCCGGCCGACCGGCAGGCCGACCGCCTCCTCCGCCTCCGCGATGACCGTGCCGAGGGCGGCCAGCTCGTTGGCCGACTCCGCGGCGACGCAGATCCCGGTCAGCGCGGGCGAGACCACGGCGCGGACCGCGTGCCGGCCCGGCTCGCCGCCCGCCAGCCGGGCCCAGATCGCGGGCCGGTCCGCGGCCTCGATCCACGACCGCACCGCGTCGGGGTCGTGGGCGCGTTCGAGGTCGACGACGAGTGCGTCCGCCTCGCTATTTCCGACATTTCGGATATCGGGGATATACAGCCACGACCTCATCCTCCGATCATCGGCTGAGCGGCGCGGCGGCGCACGTCACGCGGTGCGGTTTGACCGTTTGGCCCCTCTTGTCGGAGGGTATTCGTGCAGGCTGAACGGTGACCGCGACGACAGGGGGAGTCATGGCATCCGACGCCGTCACGCTGATCATGAATGACCACCGGATCATGGAGCAGCTCTTCGACCGGCTGCGCACCGGGTCGGGCGACCGGCAGCTGCTGCTCGATGAGATCGCCGCGCGGCTCACCGCGCACAGTCACGCCGAGGAGCTGCAGGTGTATCCGTCGCTGCCCACGGCCGAGGCGCACCACGGCGCCGACGAGCACCACGAGGCCGAGCGGATGCTCCACGACCTGCAACGGATGGGGCCGGAGGACGAGGGGTTCGCCGACCGCCTGGACGACTTCATCGCCACCGTCGGCCACCACGTCCAGGAGGAGGAGACCACGATCCTCCCGTCGCTGCGCGACGCCGTCGACGACGCCAGGCTGATCGAGATCGGCGCCGCGTTCGAACAGGTCCGCCTCGAAGAGCTGGCCGTGGCCGGTATCAGCGTCTCCTGAGGTTGCCGCCGGGCATTCCGTGCCGGGCCGGGCTTGGGTACAGTCGGCCTGGTCATGGTGCTTCTCGGCCCTTCACCGACCGCGGCCGTCGATGCGGCGCGGCTCAGCGACCTGCCCGCACACCGGGCGCCGCAGCGGCCGCAGGATCATGTCGTCATCCTGGCAAGCACCGGGCAGGGCACCCACACGCTCGACTTCGTGACCCACGCCTGCCGCCCCGGCACCCTGCTGTGGGGGCGGCCGGGCCAGGTGCACCAGTTCGGCGGCCAGTCGGGCTTCGACGCGACCGTGCTGGCCTTCCCGCCGTCGATCCTGCCGCCGCTGCCCGTCCGGCTCGTCGCGGACCCGTTCGCCCCGGCCTGCTGGCAGCCTGCCGGCGAGGACGAGGAGGCGATCGTCGCGGAGATCGCGCAGATCGCGGTCGACCGGGCCCGCGGCGACGGCAGCCACCTGAGCCGCGCGCTGCTGGCACACCAGGTCGCGGTCCTGCTGATGCGGATCGTCGCGCTGACCCCGCCGCCGCACTCCGGCCCGGCCGCGGACCTGATCGAGCTGCTGCGGGCCGAGATCGAACGCGACGTCACCCACCGCCGGGTCGAGGACTACGCCGACACGCTGCGCTGCTCCGTGCGCACGCTGACCAGGGCCAGCCTCGCGGTGACCGGGCGCACCGCCAAGCAGCTCATCGACGAGCGCATCGCCCTGGAGGCGAAGCGGCTCCTCGCCACGAGCGACCTGCCGGTCGCCGAGGTCGGCCGGCGCCTCGGCTTCGACGAGCCGACGAACTTCGGGCGCTTCTTCGCCCGCGAGACCGGTCGGGCACCGGGCGCGTTCCGGGCGGACCTGCTGCGCTCCCCTGCCGCACCCCGGGTGCTGCACCAGCGCTCGTCCCTGCCGGGCCGACTGACCCCGCTGAGCCCGCACACCGCCTGACCCGGGCCCTGGGCTACGGGCCGAGCTGGCAGCCGGACGGGCCGTCCGGAACCGGGATCGCCAGCTCGCTGGCGGCCTCCTCGCGGCCGACGAACGGCACCAGCGTGAAGTACGCCAGGGTCGGCAGCAGCGCCGGCAGCTGCTCGACCCGGCCCGCCGCGACGTAGCGGTAGATCGTCGCGTAGATGCCGCCGACGACCGTCTCGACCAGCTCCTCCGGCATGGGCAGGTCGCTGGTGCTCGGCGCCTCGCTGAAGAAGCGGTCGAAGCGCCGCAGCAGCTCGGCGCGCTCGGCCCTGGCGAGCGGGCCGGCCGCGTCGATCTCGACCACCGCCGTGGTGGCGAACGCCGGCAGCTCCGCCAGGACCTGCAGCAGGACGCGCAGCGCGGCGCGGGCGCCGTCGCGCCAGGCGGGCTCGGCCCGGTACGCGGACTCCATCAGGTGCAGCAGCAGGTCGGTGCCGTGCCGGTAGGTGGCGATCAGCGCGTCGTCCTTGCCGGCGAACAGGGCGTAGAACGCGGGCCGGGTCACGCCCGCGGCGCGGCAGATGTCGCTGACGGTGGCGTTGGCGTACCCCTTCTCGGCGACGGTGTGCACGACGGCGTCGAAGAGCCGCTCCCGCTGGTTGGCCGCGACGACCTCGGGCGGCACCCTGCTGGGCCCGCGTTTGATGGCACGGGCCGGGTCGCGCGCCTCACGGGCCCCGGGCAGCGGGCCCAGCGGGTGATCTGCCATCCCACAAGTATCGATCAGGCGTGCTGCGGCGGGGTGGCGCCGGGGGTACGGAACAGGGCAGAGTAACGGCGTGTCCTCGTCCGCCCAACTTGCCAACGCCGTGCAGGGTGCCCGCGCGGTGGCGGCGCAGGGAGATGTGCGGGGCGCGTTCGCGCTGCTCGACCAGGCCCTCGACGGGGCCACCGGGACGCTGGGCGGCGACGATCCGGACGTGCTGGCCGCGACCTGTGTGCTCGCGAAGTTCCACACCGACCTCGGTGAGCTCAGCGACGCCCGGCGGGTCCTGGAGGAAGGGCTCGCCGCCGGCTACCACCGTCTCGGCGACGGGCACGCGGTGATGCTCGCGCTGTCCTACGAGCTGGCCCGCATCGCCGACGAGCTCGGCAACGTCTACGAGGCGAAGCGGCGCTACGGGCAGCTGGCCAGGCTCGGTCCGGCCGCGCTCGGCGAGGACCACCCGAGCGTGCGGGCGGCCCGGCGGTATCTGGGGCTGCCCGAGCCGGCGGGTGCCTTCCACGTGCCGCACCAGTCGGCGCCGGCGCCGTTCGAGCCGCTGTCCGCGCCGACCGGCACGACCACGCCGTCGCAGCCGACCTGGCCGGTGGACCAGCGCGCCGGCCGGCCGCCGGGGCGGTCGGCCGCGTCCGTGGACGACCGGCCGATCTTCCAGCCCGAGTCCCGCCAGGAGGTCTGGCCGGCCCAGCCGGCAGCGACGGTCCACGAGCCGCTGTGGCGACCCGACGAGCACGACGACTGGGACGACGAGCCGGTGTCCCCGCCGCGGGAGACCCCGCGGGAGACCCGCCAGGAAGCGCTCCAGGGCACCGGCGACGCCGATTGGCAGCAGGTGGACCAGGGCGTGCTGCAACGGCCTGACACGCCTGCGTGGCCGTCCCCGACTCCCGCGGTCGACCCGACCAGCGGCGCCCCGTACCCCACCAGCGGTGGGGCGTTCCCGACCAGCGGCGGCGCGTATCCCACCAGCGGCGGCGCGGCCGTGCGGGAACTCCCGCCGTGGACGCTGGACCAGGCCACCGAGCCGTACGTGCCGGTGCTGCCGGAACCGCTGATCGAGCCGGGCATCCCGCGCCGCCGCTCACCCCTCGTCGCGCTCCTGGTGATCCTGGTCGTGGCGGTGCTCGGCGGGATCACCGCCGCGGTCGTGTCGTTCGTCGCGGCCCGGCCCGACCGGCCGGCCACCGCCCGGCAGGACGGTCAGGTGCCGCCCAGCGCGGCCGCGTCCGGCCCGGCCGGGGCAGGTGCGAGCGGCGCCGCGACCGGCAACCCGAAGGCGCCGGGCTCCCTGCGGCTGCGCGACGACAAGACGTCCATCACACTGACGTGGACCGATCCGTCGAACGGGTCGGTGCCGTTCATCGTCGCCGGCGGACAGCAGGGCGCACTGCGGCAGCTGCAGGTGCTCGCCGCGGGCACCACGACGTACACCCTGAACGGCCTCAGCCCGAAGCCCAACTACTGCTTCACAGTTGCGGCGGTCTATGGCACGGACAGCGTCGCGCTGTCGGATCTGGCCTGCACGCAGCGGAAGTAACGAAGCGAACGGATCTAGACACGCCGGGTGTGCACCACTCATTGACAGGAATATGATGAGCGCCGGTTTCGGGGAGGGGGCCGCATGGTGAGCTTTCGTTCGCGCAAAGGCGGCGGACTGGTCACGCTCGGCACCGTCGTGGGCCTGATCGTCGTCCTCGGGCTGACGCTGTTCGGCACGGGCGCCGCCAACAACGCGGTGGCCAGTTACGACGTCAGCTCCTGGCTGTGGAGCAACGACAAAGGCGAGGTCGCCCGGGTCAACGGCGTCACCGGCAAGGTCGACACCCGCACGAAGATCACCGATGCGCAGGGGCACACCATGCAGGTGACCCAGAGCGACAAATTCGTGATCCTGCGGGACCTGAACACCGGCAAGATCAGCGTGCTGGACCTGACCAGCCTGACCCTCGGCGCGACCACCCAGGCCACGCCCGGGCTCGGCGTCACCGTCGCCGTGCACAACGACGTCGCGTTCATCGTCGACACCGTGCAGGGGCAGGTGCGCCAGCTCGACCCGGCGACGCTGCTGCCGGTCGGCGAGACGGTGACGTTCCCGCCCGGCATCTCCGGCGGCACGTTCGACGACACCGGGCGGCTGTGGCTGCTGGTGCCGTCCGAGGGCACCGTCGTGGCGGTCAAGCCGGCGTCGACGACGAAGCCCAGCGGCGGGCAGGGCGGCGGGCTCGTGTCCGACCCCACCAAGGTCAAGACCGTGAGCGTCGCCGACCCCAACCACGACCTGGCGCTGTCGATCCTGGACACCGGCGTCGCCGTGCTGGACAAGACCGCCACGACGCTGACGACGCTGCGCGGCGAGGCCCTGAAGAAGGTGCCGCTGCGCCTGGCCGGCAACGGCGCGATGCCGCAGCGCACGGTCGGCGGCGACGTGCCGGTGACCGTCGTGGACGACCGTCACGTCTATGTCGTCAACGGCGACTCGGTCAGCGACTTCACCGTGCCCGGCGAGAGCCCGAAGCTGCAGCCGTGCGTGGCGTGGTCGGGGCGGTTCTACTGCGCCGACGACGCGACCGGCACCGTCTACGTGCTGGACGCCTCGGGCAAGCCGCTCGACGCGATCCAGATCAAGGCCGGCGGCAAGCCCCTCGAGATCGAGGTCCGCGAGGACCGGATGTTCATCAACGCGCCCGGCGGGGCGACCGCGCGGGTCGTGGACTCCAAGCATCACGTCCAGGTCGTCGACAAGTACAACAACGACGTCGTCGGCGGCGACGCCCCGCCGGTGCCGCCACCGCCGCCGCCGACGAAGCCGCCGGTCGGGCCGCCCAGCGCGCCGCCGCGGGTGACGGCGACGCCTGGCAACGCCTCGGCGCGGGTCACCTGGACCGCCGCGCCCGCCAACGGCAGCGCGGTGACGAAATACGTGGTGGAGGGCGACGGCAAGCAGCACGAGGTCGGCGCGAGCCAGCGGGCCCTCGACATCACCGGGCTGACCAACGGCCAGTCCTACAAGTTCACCGTCTACGCGGTCAACGCGAAGGGCAACGGCCCGAAGAAGGCCGCCAACCCCGTCACGCCGACGTCGCAGGTGCCCGACGCGCCGCTGAGCGTGGCGGCGACCGCCAACCCCGACGGCACGGTCACCGTCACGTGGCCGGCCGCCAACGGGCAGGGCCACAAGATCGCCAAGTACACGATCACGACCGTGTCCGGCGAGGAGTCGAAGACCTTCGAGTCGACCCAGCCGACGTTCAAGGTCCCGGCCGGTGAGCTGCCCTATGGCACGCAGGTCGCGTTCCGGGTCGCCTCGATCAACGACATCGGCGCGAGCTCGGGACAGTCGCCGCTGAGCGCGTCGGTCGTGCCGTTCACGAAGCCGGGCGCGCCCGGCGGGCTGACGGTCCGGGCGGTCACCACGAAGCGGGGCACGATCGTGGCCGCGTGGCGCGCCGCGGAGGACAACGGCGCGCCGATCACGGGCTATGAGGCCACGGTCAACGGCGAGAAGCAGGACCTCGGCACCGGCCTGTCGAAGGAGTTCGGCGGCTTCGGCGACAACGAGCGGGTCACCCTGCAGATCCGGGCCGTCAACAAGGCCGGTGAAGGCGCCGCGACCAACGGCGCGGCCAACACCCTCGCCGCGCCGACGATGCGGGTCGACGCCGGCAACAGCACGGCCGCGTTGCAGTCGATCACGGTGGCGTTCACCGCGACCGACGGCGGCGGCGCACCGGCGCGGTGCCGCCTGGACGTCGCCGGCGTGGGCGCGGTGGAGAACACGTGCGGCGGGTCGCTGACCATGGGCGGCCTGTGGCCGAACACTGGCTACGACTACACGGTCACGGTCACCAACGCGGCCGGGATGACGGCCGACGGCACCGGCTCGATCTCCACGCCCGCCTACCGGGGCACCGTGGTCTGCGGCGACGCGAGCTACTGCGGGCACGGCGCGCCCAACGGCGGCATCTGGGTCTACCGGACGGCGACCCAGAACGGCACGTCGGTCGGCGACGTCTACGCTCCCGACAGCTACACCGCGATCTGTCAGACCAACGGCTCCAGCGTCAACGCGAAACCGTGGGGCGGCAAGCAGACCGCCGTCTGGATCAAGATCAATTTCAAGGGCGAGAACTACATCCCGTACGCGTGGTTCGACCTGCCGAACGGCACCGGACCGTTGAAACAGTGTTGAGCGCATGTCCGGCAGGAGCACAGTGAGCACACCTGAACCACCCCTCGCACCGCAGCACGGCGCACAGCACGAGCCCGGTCCGCCCGGCGCCGAGGAGATCGCGGCGTCGGCGGACCTGGTCGGCCGGCTCGCCCGCAACGTCGAGTCGATCGTGCTCGGCAAGCAGCAGGTGATCCGGCTGACCATGACGGCGCTGCTCGCCGAGGGGCACGTCCTGCTCGAGGACGTGCCCGGGGTCGGCAAGACGACCCTGGCGCGGGCCATGGCGGCCAGCGTCCAGGGGCAGTGGCGGCGCATCCAGTTCACGCCCGACCTGCTGCCGTCCGACGTCACCGGGGTCACCATCTTCAACCAGGCGACCCGCGGCTTCGAGTTCCATCCCGGGCCGGTGTTCGCCAACATCGTCATCGCCGACGAGATCAACCGGGCCTCGCCGAAGACGCAGTCGGCGCTCCTGGAGGTCATGGAGGAGCGCTACGTCACCGTCGACGGCGTCCGGCACGCGGTGCCCCGGCCGTTCCTCGTCGTCGCCACGCAGAACCCGATCGAGATGGACGGCACCTACCGGCTGCCCGAGGCGCAGCTCGACCGGTTCCTGATGAAACTCGCCGTCGGCTATCCGAGCGAGGCCGTCGAGATCGAGGTGCTGCGCGGCGCCGTGACCCGCTCGCCGGAGGCCCTGGACCCGGTCACCGACACCGCTGTGGTCGCGCAGCTGGTCCGGCTGGCCCGGCGGGTGCACATCGCGGATCCGCTGCTCGCCTATGCGGTGCGGCTGGGCAACGCGACCCGCTCCCACCCGCGGGTGCGGGTCGGCGTCAGCCCACGTGGCGTCATCGCCCTGACCCGGGCCGCCGCCGCGTATGCGCTCATCGACGGCCGCGGCTATGTCGTGCCGGAGGACCTCAAGGCCCTCGCCGAGGCGGTGTTCGCGCACCGGCTGCTGCTGTCGCCCGACGCGCAGGTCCGCGGCGTCGCGCCCGGCGACGTCATCCGCGAGGTGCTCGACGCGGTCCCGGTGCCGGTGCCGGCCGCGGCACCCGCTGCGGTCTGACGATGCGGTTCACGTCCCGCGGGATCGGTCTGTCCCTGGCCGCGCCGGTCCTGCTCGCCGTCGGGTTCGTGTTCCAGTATGCGCAGCTGACCGTCGTCGGCACCGCCGCCGTCGCCGGCGTGCTGTTCGGGTTCGCCTACGTGTGGTGGCGGCCGCGGCTGACCGTGGCCCGGGCCGTCGACCCGGACCGGGTCATGCGCGGCGAGTCCAGCACGGTGACACTCACCGTCGGCAACAGCAGCCGGCTGCGCGGCGCCACCCTCATCGCCCACGACCGGTGCGGCCCGGCGGCGGTGCCGGTGCCGCTGCTGCGCCTCAAGGCCGGCGGCACCACCACTGCCTCCTACCCGGTGCCGACGGCCCGCCGCGGCGTGGTCGAGATCGGGCCGCTGCGGGTGGTGCGGCGCGACCCGCTCGGGCTGCTGACCCTGGCCCGCGGTTACGGCGGGGTCAGCAAGGTCTGGGTGTATCCGACGGTGCACCACCTGACCGCGGTGCCGACCGGCGTGATGCGCTCCCTCGACGGCCGGGTCGACCGGGTACCGCACGGCAGCATCACGTTCGACACGCTGCGGGAGTACGTGGTCGGCGACGAGCTGCGGCACGTGCACTGGCGCACGACCGCGCGGGTCGGTGAGCTGATGGTCCGCGAGCACCTGGACACCAGCCTGCCCCGCCTGGTGGTGCTGCTCGACGACCGGCGCCGCGCGTATCCGGACGCGGACCGGGCCGGGCTGTCCGAGCACTTCGAGTCCGCGTGCGAGGCGGCCGCGTCGATCGTGATGGCGGCGTTCCGGGAGGAGCTGCCGGTGACGCTGCGGCTGGCCGGCGGCGCGCACGCCGGTGGCAAGGACACCCGCGGCTACCTGGACCTGCTCGCCGAGGCGACGCTGGGCGCCGAGGACCAGCTGGATGCGACGGTGGCGCAGCTGCGCACCCGCCGGGTCGGCGACACCCTCGTCTATCTGACCGGGCCGGGTGGCGTCGCCGACCTCGGCCGGGTCGGGACGCTGCGGGCCGCGTACCCGTCGCTGGTCGCCGGCGCGTTCGGCACGACCGACGGCGAGGTCCCGACCGCGCTGGACGGGCTGCAGGTCCTGTCCGCCGCCGACGGCGCCGACTTCGCCGCCGCCTGGGACGGAGTCGGCGCATGGTGAGCCGGCCACAGGCCCTGCCCGCCGCCGGTCGGCGCATGGTGAGCCGGCCGCAGGCCCTGCCCGCCGCCGGCATCGCCGCCCAGGACGGGGTCGGCGCGTGATGAGGCGGCTGCTGGTCGCGGTGGCGCTGCTCGGCATGCTGGTGATGGCCGCGTTCGCCCTCGCGCCGATCTACCACGGCCCGCTGCTGCTGCAGCTGATGGCGGGTGCCGCCGCCGGCTCTGTCGGCGTCAGCGTCGCCGCCCGCCGCCTGCCCGGCTGGAGCGCGGCCCCGCTGAGCGTCGTGGGCCTGGTCGGCGTCGTCCTGCTCGCGATGCGGGTCTCCGCCGCCGCGGCCGGGGTCGACGGCAGCCTCCCGGCGCTGCGTGAGGCGCTGCGCAACAGCATCCCCCGACTGCTGCTCGCGCTCATCCCGATCGAGCCGCAGCCGGACACGGTCCTGCTGCCGGTGATCCTGACCTGGCTCACCGGACTCGCCGCCGCCGAACTCGGGGTCCGCTACCACCGCGTCCTGCTGTCCTACGCGCCGCCGACGGTGCTGTTCGGCGCCGCGCTGTACCTGGTCGGCCCCAACGGCAGGAGCGCGAGCTGGGTGCCGCTCGCCTTCGCCGGGTTCGCCGCGCTCGGCCTCATCGTGTCCAACCGGCCGCCGCCCGCCGAGGAGGACCGCCTGACCGAGGGCCAGCGGCGCACGCTGCGGCTGCGGGTGGGCGCCGGCGCGGCCGCGGGGCTCGCCGCGGTCGTCGCGCTGTCGCAGCTGCTCGGCCCGAGCGTCGCGGCGAAGGTCGGCACCAGCCCCGCCGAACCCCGCAACATGGTGACCCCGCCGCAGCTCGACTCGCTCGACGAGAGCCCCCTGGTCCGGCTGTCCGGCTGGGCGCTCAACCACGACCAGCACCTGTTCGACGTCGAGGTCACCGGCACCGACGCGCCGCCGCCGGTGCGCCTCGCCGTGCTCAACGACTACGACGGCGTCACCTGGCGGGTCGGCGCCACCTATCGCAACGCCGGCCGGGTCGTGGCCGGCAAGCCCGTCCTCACCGACCCGCAGGTCCGGCAGGTGTTCCGCATCGCCGACCTCGACGGGCGGCTGCTGCCGGGCATCGCCACGCCGGAGGAGGTCAACGGCGTGCGCGTCGCCGTCGACACCACCGACGGCACGATGATCCTGTCCGACGGGCTGCGGCCCGGGGTGCAGTACAGCGTCATCTCCCGCGTGCACCGCCCCGACGAGAACGCGATGCAGGTCGCCGACGTGCCGAACACCGACGCCGTGGCCCGGCACCTGGCGCTGCCCGGCAAGGTCCCCGACTCGATCGCGCAGCTCGCGCAGCACCTCGGGGAGGGCGTGTCGTCGCCCTACCAGAAGGCGTTCGCGATCGTCGGCTGGCTCTCGGAGCACTACAAGGCCGTCGGCGACGCCCCCAGCGGGCACGCCTACCCCAACGTCGAATACTTCCTGTTCGGCCCCAAACAAGCCGGCGGGCAGAAGGGCACCTCGGAGCAGTTCGCGGCCGCGTTCGCGGTCCTGGCCCGGCTGATGGGCCTGCCGACGCGGCTCGCCGTCGGCTTCCGGGTCGAGCCGGGGCGCAACGAGGTCCACGGCGGCGACGCCGTCGCCTGGCCGGAGGTGCTGTTCAACGGCGTCTGGGAGCCGTTCGACCCGATGCCGAAGGCCGACACCGTCCAGCGCCCGACCGAGGACGACTTCCGCCCGAAGCCGCCCGCGTCGCAGCCGCCGCCGGAGACCGTGCCGGCGCCGTCCGGCTCCGCCGCGTCACAGTCCCCGAAGCCCACGACGGCACCGACCGGCGACGCCACCGGACAGGACTCGAGCACCGGGGTCACCGTCGCGGTGGCAGGCGGTGCACTCCTGGTGACCCTGATGGCCTTCGCGGCGGCGGTACCCCTGGCGAAACGCACCCGCAGGCGCCGGCGGCTCGCGCAGGGCACCCCGGCACAGCGCATCGACGCCGCCTGGGCCGAGGTCCTGACCGGCCTGCGCCTCGCGGGCCGGCCCGCCCCACCGCACCTGACGGCGTCGGAGGTGGCGCACTACGCGGCGGCCGCGGCCACCGCCCGCGCCCACTCCAAACCCCGCGGCGTGGCCACGATCCGCTCCGCGACGCCACCGGTGGACGACGTCGCCGCCCTCATCAACGCGGTCGCGTTCGCCGGGCCGCAGACGATCCGCGGCCTGCCCGCCGGCCCGGGTGAGGAGCAGGCCACCCGGGCCGCCGTGCAGGCCGTCGCGTACGTCGATGAGCTCCGGGCCAGGCGGGGGTTCTGGCGCCGGCTGCGCTGGACGCTCGACCCCCGCCCGCTGTTCTGGAAGTGACTCAGGCCGGGTTGCCGGCGTGGGTCAGGGTCTCCCACGCGACGAACAGGTTGTTGCTGCCGGCCGGGCGGGACTGCTCGGTCAGCCGCTGGGTGTTGGCCATCGCGATGCCCATCCGGTTGTGCAGGGCGTTGTAGCCGACCTCGGTGATCGGGCCGAGGCCGAGGGTCAGCTTGCCGCCGCACAGCCACGACGGGACGCCCTCGCCCAGCTGGTACTTGCTGTGGAAGCCGAGCGCGTGCCGGAGCCGGTCGGCGATCTCCGGGTACACGTCCTGGCCCTGGATGCGGGTGGTCTCCGCGATGTGGGAGATCGCCGAGATGCCGTAGCCGGTGTGCGTGAAGTCGCGGCAGGTCTCCTGGGAGATGCCGTCCACGAACGTGCTCTGGCCCTGCCAGTAGTTGATGATCTCGGTGCGCGTGTCGATGCTGCCGATGCCCTTCGGCAACGCGCCGTCGGCGGTGATGTAGAGGTAGGCGGGGACGCGGGCGCGGAACTTGGCCATGGCCTTGTCCCAGCTGGTGCGGTCCTCCAGGAAGACGGAGATGCCGATCGCGGCCTCCATCATGGACAGTTCCCAGTTACCGTTGCTGCTGGAGCCGTTGATGACCTTCGGCAGGTAGACGGTGCGCAGCATCGTGCCGAAGCGCGCCTGGTTCGGCCACGACGAGTAGGTGTAGCGGATGATCTCGGCGGCGCGCGGCCACGACGACCCGGCCCAGCCGGTCTGCAGCGGCGCGTTGCTGTTGGTGTGGTCCTTGATCGTGGCGGACCAGGCGTCCATGATCGCGATCGCCTTGGTGGCGTAGCGGCTGTCCCTGGTGATGTACCAGGCGAGCGACAGCGTGTAGGCGGCGAGCGCGTCCTCCCGCTCGTCGGTGCAGCCGTTGTTGGGGTTGGAGTAGGAGCCGCACTCGACGACCGCGCGGGGCTTCGGGGTCCGCGACAGCGACGCGTACTTGCTGCCCAGCATCTGGTCGTAGGCGGCCTTCCAGGGTTGCGCTCCGGCCTGGACCTTGCCGCGGACGAAGTCGAGCTGGGCCGTGCTGACGAACACGCCGGGGTGGGCGAACGTTGCGGGCGCGGCGGCCACGGCCGGGGCGTTTTGTGCCTTCGTCGCCGCGACGGCGTACGTGGTGCCGGCCACGGCGATCGCGACGGCGAGCCCGGCGGCGCCGAGGACGAGTCTGCGCATGGTGCTCCTCACAGATAGACAACCGTTAGGCAGATTGCCTATCTGATCGGCGCCGGTCAATCGGGCACAGGAAGACTTAAGCCACGCTTCGGGTCAGGATGAGGTCCGCGCGGTTGCGTGTGCCGGCGATGACCGCCGCGTTGCGCTCGTCGCTGCGCTCCACCCAGTCGTGGGCGTCGTGCAGGTCGAGGCCCTTCGCCAGCTGCCGGCGCACCAGGGAGTCCTGCCGCAGGTCGTCGGGGGCGTCGAGGTACAGCACCAGGTCCAGCAGCTCGCGCACCTGCGCCCACGGGCCGTCGTCGAGCAGGAGGTAGTTACCCTCCACGATGATCACCCGGGTGGTGACCGGGACCGGGATCACCCCGCCGATCGACTCGTGCAGGGTGCGACTGTAGGTGGGTGCGTAGACGAGGTGGTCCGCCGCTCGGAGCCGCCGCAGCAGGTGCACGAACCCGGCCGCGTCGAACGTCTCCGGGGCGCCCTTGCGGTCGGCGAGGCCGAGCCGGTCCAGCTCCACGTTGGACAGGTGGAACCCGTCCATCGGCACGGCCACGCTGCTGTCCAGGGCGGCGGCGAGGGCGCTGGACAGCGTCGACTTGCCGGCCGCGGGCGGCCCGCAGATGCCGATGATCGAGCGACCCGCCTGCTGGCGCACGAAGGGCCCGACCACGTCGAGCGCCTCGCTGAGGACGTCGGGCCGCCTCATGGTTCGAGGCTGGCCGCGAGCCCACGCATGCCGGCCAGCCACCGGTCGGTGTCGGTCACCCGGTGCAGGTAGTACTTCTGGACCTCGGGGTGCGGCAGGATCAGGAACCGTTCGGCGGCCAGCCCCTCCACCACGGTCCCGGCGACCGACTCGGCGGACAGCACCGCTCCGCCGGCCGCGGTCACCTTCGCGCCGATGTGCCCGGCCGCGAGCCCGTCCTGCAGCATCGGGGTGTCCACGCCCTGCGGGCACAAGGCGCTGACCTTGACGCCCTTCGCGCCGTACGTGATCGACAGCCACTCCGCGAACGACACCGCCGCGTGCTTCGTCACCGCATAGGGCGCGTCGCCGACCGCGGTGAGCAGCCCGGCCGCGGAGCAGGTGTGCAGCAGGTACCCCTCGCCGCGCTCCAGCATGCCGGGCAGCACCGCTCGGGCCGAGTACACGTGCGACAGGACATTCACCGCCCAGGTCCGCGACCAGGTCTCCGCCGATGCCTCGAGCCCTTCACCGCTGGTGATGCCCGCGTTGGCGCAGAACAGGTCGATGCGGCCGAAGCGCTCCTCGGTCTCCGCGACGAGCTCGGCGACCTGCTCCTCGTCCGTCACGTCCACGGCGATCCCGACCGCCTGCGATGCCGTGATGCCGCCCGCCAGGGCCGCGGCGGCGTCGCCGTCCAGGTCGGCAAGGACGAGGGTGGCCGCGCCCTCCGCGGCGAACCGGCGGGCCATGGCGGCGCCGATGCCACCGGCCGCCCCGGTGATGACGACGACTTTCCCGGCGAGGTCCACTACCGCGCTCCCAGCGCCCGGAGCGTGTCCAGCAGGACATCCGGGCCGCCGGCGGTGAGCTCCGGCGTCGGCAGCAGCGCCATGACCGGGGTCGTGACGCCGGCGTCGGCATACCGCTGGACGTGCTCCCGGCACCGCTGCGGGCTGCCGTGCACGATCAGCGCGTCGACGACCTCGTCGGGGATCGCGGCGAGCGCCGCCTTGCGGTCCCGGGCCGCCCACGCGTCCCACATCGCCTTGAACACCTCACCGCGGCCGAGCCAGCGGTGGAACGCCGCATACGCGGGGACGGTCAGGTACGCGGCGATCAGCCTGCGGGCGGTCTCCCGCGCCACGGCCTCGTCCTCGGTCGGACAGACGAAGATGCGGGCCGTGACCTCGAACCCGTCCGGCGCGCCGGCCAGCTCCGCGCGGACCGTCGCCACGTCCTCGACCGAGAGCCAGTTGAGCACCGCACCGTCCGCCTCGGCGGCGGCCAGTCGCAGCATCTTGGCCCGCAGCGCCGCGAGCAGGAGCTTCGGCGGCACCGCCGGCGGCCGTTCGAGACGGAAACGCCGCACCTGGAACGTGTCGAACGCGCCGTCGACCACCTCGCCGGCGAGGGCGGTGCGCAGGAAGCGCAGCACGTCACGGCTGCGCTCGAACGGCCGCTCGAACGGCACCGCGTTCCAGTCGCCGACGACGACCGGCGACGACGCGCCGATGCCGAGTGCGACCCGCCCCGGCGCCGCCTCGGCGAGGGTCGCCGCCTGCATCGCGATGAGCGCGGGCCCGCGGGTGAAGACCGGGACGATCGCGGTGCCCAGCCGCAGCCCCGGCGACCACACCGACGCGAGGGCCAGGGGCGTGAACGCGTCCGTGCCGGCGACCTCCGAGGACCAGACGTCCGTGTAGCCCAGATCGGGCAACGCCTTCAGCAACGCTGCGTGCTCAGGCAACGGCACACCGGTGAGCGGCACCGTCAGCCCCCATTGGCTGGTCATCAACCGATCATCTCCGCGACACGGCTAGTGTGGCAAGCGAGAGTGCTGGGTAGCCTTTCGCGGGATCGCCGGCGCCGCCGCGCCGATCCCGCGTTGATCTCGACCGAGAAGGAGCAACCACATGCAGGGTCTGGAAAAGAAGCTCATGAAGGAATGGGAAGGCAAGAGCGCCCAGGAGATCGCCGACGCCCCCGTCACCGCGATCGCCGGCGTGTCCGAGGGCGACGCCGAGAAGCTGCTCGCCGCCTTCGGCATCAAGACCGTCCGTGACCTGGGCACCAACAAGTACTTCCGCTGGGCGCAGGGCGTCATCGCGCTCGCCGACTGACCTCCGCACTGCCTGCAGGCCGCTCCCGTTCTCCACGGGGGCGGCCTCTTCCGTCCCCGCCCGGAGGTTCGCGCGGCGTGGACGCGTGCGCGGGCAGGCTACCTTGGCCGGATGCGACGGCGTCACGTGCTCACCCTGGCCGCGGCCGGTGCCGTGACCGGCGCCTGCTCGTCCGACGACCCGCCGCGCCGGCCCGCCGCGCCGGGCGGGCCCGCCGCCTCGCCGGCCTCCCCCGTCGGGCTGGCGTTCCCGAAGGGGTTCGCGTGGGGCGCGTCGACATCGGCGTACCAGGTGGAAGGCGGTGCGACGGCGGACGGTCGCGGCCCGTCGGTGTGGGACGTGTTCAGTCACCAGCCGGGGCGCACCAGCGACGGCGGCACCGGCGACGTGGCCGCCGACCACTACCACCGCAGCTACGAGGACCTCGACCTCATGCGCGACCTGGGCCTGAAGAGCTACCGGTTCTCGATCTCGTGGTCGCGGGTGCTGCCGACCGGCCGCGGCACCGTCAACGCCAAAGGCCTCGACTTCTACCACCGGCTCGTCGACGGCCTCCTCGCCCGCGGCATCACCCCGGTCGCCACCCTGTTCCACTGGGACACTCCGCAGGCGCTGCAGGAGTCCGGCGGCTGGGCGTCACGCGACTGCGCGAAATGGTTCGCCGACTACGCCACCGTCGTCTGCTACTCCCTCGGCGACAAGGTGCAGACCTGGCTGACGCTCAACGAGCCGAAGACGGTGGTCGAGGTCGGCTACACCGCCGGCGTCCACGCGCCGGGCGTGCGCGACCGCCGGGTCGCCAACGTCGCCGGCCACCACCTGCTGCTCGGCCACGGCCTCGCGGTCCAGGCGTTCCGGGCCACCGGCCGCAAGGGCCGCATCGGCGCGGCACTCAACCTGTCGCCGGCCTACCCCGCCGACGACTCCGATGCCGCCCGCCGCCAGGCCACGATCGCCGACGGCGAGGAGAACCGGCGCTGGCTCGACCCGGTGCTGCTCGGCCGGTACCCGGACGACTGGCTGGCCACGCAGCCTCCGGACGCCCCGGTCCGCGCCGCGATCCACGACGGGGACCTGGCCGCCATCGGCTCGAAGAGCGACCTGCTCGGCGTGCAGTACTACAACCCCGCCTACGTGACGGCCAAGGGCGGCCGGGTGCAGAAACACCCGACGACGCAGGCCGGCTGGCAGGAGGTGTACCCGCAGGGCCTCTACGACCTGCTGACCCGGATCAAGCGCGACTACGGCGACATCCCGCTCACCATCACGGAGAACGGCATGCCCTCGGTCCAGCCGACCGACGACCAGGACCGCATCGTCTTCCTGCGCGACCATCTCGCCGCCGCCCACCGGGCCATCAGCGAAGGCGTCCGGCTGGAGGGCTACCACGTGTGGTCACTGCTGGACAACTTCGAGTGGGCCGAGGGCTACTCGCAGCGCTGGGGCATCATCCACGTCGACTTCGCGACCCAGCAGCGTGTACGCAAGACCAGCGCCAACTGGTATCAGCAGGTCATCGCCCGCAACGGCATCTGAGCCCGCCCGCGTCCGTTCGCGACCGGCCCGCCGGACCTGCCTCAGCCGAGCCAGCCGGGCTTGACCAGGCCCGCCTCATATGCGAACACGACCAGCTGCGCCCGGTCCCGCGCACCCAGCTTGATCATGGCCCGGCTGACGTGGGTCTTCGCGGTCGCGGGGCTGACGAACAACTTCGTCGCGATGTCCTCATTGGACAGTCCGACCCCGACGAGCGCCATCACCTCCCGCTCCCGGTCGGTCAGCACCGCCAGCGACATCGGGGCGAGCGGCGCCCGCGACCGGCTCGCGAACTCCTCGATCAGCCGCCGGGTCACCCCCGGCGACAGCAGCGCGTCCCCACCGGCGACCGCCCGCACCCCCCGCAGCAGGTCGACCGGCTCGGTGTCCTTGACCAGGAACCCGCTCGCCCCGACCCGCAGCGACTCGAACACATACTCGTCCAGGTCGAACGTTGTCAGGATCACGATCCGCACCTGCGCCAGCCGCGCATCGGCGACGATCTGCCGGGTCGCCTCGAGCCCGTCGAGCACCGGCATCCGGATGTCCATCAGCACCACGTCGGGTCGCGTCTGCACCGCGAGCCGCACCGCCTCGGCCCCGTCGGCCGCCTCGCCGACGACCTCGATGTCGGCCTGCGCGTCGAGCAGCGCCCGGAACCCGGCCCGCACCAACGCCTGGTCATCGGCCAGCAGGACCCTGATCACCCGCGCTCCTCCCGGCTGCTGCGCCCGATGCGGCGTGTGGTCATGGCTACTCCTCGCAAACGGCAATCCTGGCACGAACCTCGAAACCACCGCCGGGTCGCGGCCTCGGCCACGGTCATGGCTGCGCCTCGCGAACGGCAATCGTGGCGCGAACCTCGAAGCCACCGCCGGGTCGCGGCCTCGGTCATGGCTGCGCCTCGCGGACGGGAATCCTGGCACGGACCTCGAAACCACCGCCGGGTCGCGGTCCGGCCTCGACCACCCCGCCGAAGGTGGCCGCCCGATGCCGCATGCCGGCTATCCCGTTGCCACCCGGACTGCCGCCATCAGGCACACCGCCGCCCTTGCCGGCACCGCTGGCGCCACTGGCGCCACTGGCGCCACTGGCGCCACTGGCGCCACTGGCGCCACCGCCACCTTTGCCGGCATCGGCGGCGCTTGAGCCGGCCGGCTCCGGACCGGTCGCGGCAAGGCCCGCACCGGCGGCGACCGGCGAGTGGGCGTCGTCCAGGTCCACGGTGGCGGCGCCCTGACCGCCGGCGACTCGGGCGGCTCCCTGACCGTCGGCGGCTCGGGCGGCGACTCCGTGGCCGTCGACGGCTTTGGCGGCTACTCCGTGACCGTCGACGGCTCTGGCGGCCCCGTGACCGTCGACGGCTCTGGCGGCAGCTCCGTGGCCGTCGGCGGCTCTGGCGGCGACCCCGTGGCCGTCGGCGGTGCCCTGGCCGTCGTCGGTGACGTGGATGGTGAGCTCGCCCGGCGCGTAGCCGACGACGATCGTCGCGGCCGCGCCCGGGCCGGCGTGGCGGCGCACATTGGTCAGCGCCTCCTGCACGATCCGGAACGCGGCCCGGTCCACCTGCGGCGGCAGCGGCCCCGGAACGCCGACCGTGTCGACCGTGACCGGCAGGCCGACGGCGCGGGCCTCCTCGACGAGCCGGTCCAGGTCGCGCAGGCCCGGCGCCGGGGTCCGCGGGGCCGCCTCGCCCGGGTTGAGCCCGGCCAGGACGGAACGCGTCTCGCGCAGCGCCTCGGCGCTGGCGTGCTTGATCGCGGCGAGCGCGACCCTGGCCTGCTCCGGCTGCTCGTCCATGAGGTGCAGGCCGACGCCCGCCTGGACATTGATCAGGGACAGGTGGTGGCCGATGACGTCGTGCAGCTCGCGGGCGATCAGCAGCCGCTCGTCGCTGGCCTGCCGGCGCTCCTGCTCGGCCCGTGCCTTCTCCTCCTCGGCACGGGCCAGCTGCTGCTGCGCGGACCAGTCACGGGCCATCTGCGAGTAGCGCATGCCGCGCACCCGGGCCGCCTCGCCGAACCCCGCGATCACGAGGCACCACACCCCGATGAGCACGACACGGGAGGCGCTTTCGTCACCCCGTACCAAAACGGCGAAAACGCTGAACGCGGCGGCGACGGCTGCCCACGTCAGCCAGCGATAGCCCGACGCGAGGGCGGTGAACATCGCCACGATCGCGGCGACGAACCCCGGGCCGTCGGGATAGCCGAGACTGAAATAGGCGGCGGTCGGCACCAGCGCGCCGATGAGCGCGACCAGCGGCCACCGCTCCCGCACCAGCAGCGCGAGCGGCCCGGCGAGCAGCAGCAGATAGCCGGTGCGGTCCAGGACCTCGGTGCCCGTCGTGCCGTATGCGGCGGCGCGGGTGCCGAGGACCTGCACCAGGGCCATCGCCACGACGATGCCGAGCGGGTGCGGCCCGCGCCACCGCTTGCGCTCGTGGCGCTCCATGGACTCCATGCGATACGCCAGCCGCGCGAGACGCCGGGCCTCGCGCGAGGCGCGGCGGTCCCTGGTCCAGGGCGGTTGTCGTCTCACACCGCAAAGGTAGTGCAGGGCCGGCAGGCGCGACGTCGCCTTCAGGTCGCGCGGGGGCGTACTCCCTGGGTCGTACACGCGGCGCCGGCGTGCGCCCAAAGCAGTACACGACGACACGACACCGGTGCGACGCGCGTACGACCGGCGGCCGTCACGCTGGGATCAACATGGAAGGGGGCCGAGATGGCCGGCGAACGGGTACGAGCCTCCGACAAGGAGCGCGAGCAGTACGCCAGCATGCTGCGGGCCGGGATGACCGAGGGACGGCTGACGCTGGAAGAGGGCGAGGAGCGGCTCGCCCAGGTGTATGCGGCGAAGTTCCGCGACGAGCTGCCGCCGCTGACCGCCGACCTGCCCGAGGGGGGCAGGCGCGGGCTGTTCGAGCTGCCGGAGACGCAGGCGGAGTTCCTGCGCCAGGGCCGGCGCCACCTGGCCAGGCACGGCGCGTTCGTGGCCGTGGTCGCGGTGGCGCTGACCGGGTTGTGGGTGCTGTCCGGCGCACACTTCTTCTGGCCGGCGATCCCATTGTTCTTCCTGGTGCTCAGCGTCTTCAGGCACGCACGCTGGCGGCGCTGGGCGGCGGCGGGGGGTCCGCCGTGGGCACGCAGGAACTGGGGACACGGGCACGGGCACGGGCCGTGGGCGGCGGCCTCGGACCGCCACGGCTGGAGCTGAGGCAACCAGCCACGGCCGGGGCCGGGGCAAACCGCCACGGCCGGGGCCAAGGCAACCGCCACGGCCGACCGGGGCCAAGGCAACCGCCACGGCCGGAGCTGAGGTAACCGCGGCAGCGGGGCGTCGCCACGGCGCGGCGCCCCGCCGATGACGAGAGGCTGGATGGCATGTACCGAACCGAGCTCAAGGGCCGGGTCGCGGTGGTGCTCGGCGGTGCCGACGGGGTCGGCGCGGCGGTGTGCCGGCTGCTCGCCGCGCGCGGCGCCAGGATCGCGGCCATCGGCGACGACGAGGCCGAGCTGCAGGACCTGGTCGACGAGCTGCGATGGATGGGTGCCGACGCGGTCGGCATCGTGTCCACCGGGGTCGACGTGGCGTCGGTCCACGCCGGGGTCCTCAGCGAGGTCGGCCCGCCCGACCTGCTGTTCGTGCTGCCGTGCACGACCGGCGGCGGCGACGACTTCCGGGTGAGTGTCGACAGCGGACTGACCGCGACGTTCGAGGCGCTGCGCGCCTTCGTGCCGAGCATGGCGCAGGCGCGCACCGGCTCGGTGGTGACCGTCGCGCCGTTCGGCACGGACGCGGCGACGAGCGCCGTCGGCGGCGGGGTGACCGCGCTCACGCAGCACGTGGCGCGGGAGGTCGCGGAATCGGGCGTGCGGGCGAATGTCGTGTCTTGGACACCGCAGGCGGAGCGGGTGGAGGATGTGGCCTTCGCCGCGGTCTACCTGGCCTCCGACGCCTCGGCAACGGTGACGGCGACCACCTTCGACGTCACGGGCGGGCATTCGCGGCTGTAGCTCCTATGTACGAATGATGGTCCACATGGGATAGTCCCGATCATGATGGGCTCTTCGCATGCGCTTTCCGGAGCGGCCGTGTGGTTGGCCGGCTCGCTCGCGCTGGACCAGCTCGCGGACTTCCACCAGACGCCGTTGCAGCTCGCGGTCGGCACCGCGATCTGCGCCGGTGGCGCGCTGGTGCCGGACCTCGACCTGTCCGGCCGGGTCACCACCCGGCAGGGCGGCGCGACGGTGGCGCACACGTTCGGGGTGTTCACGCTGTTCCTCGCCGAGGTGGTCGAGAAGTTCTCCCTCGGCGTCTACAAGCTCACCCGGCTCAAGCACGACCCGCGCCGCCGCAACGGGCACCGCACGCTGACGCACACCATCATCTTCAACGTCGGTGTCGGCTACGGCACCCTGGCGCTGTGCAACGCCTACGGCAAGTGGGCCGTCATGGGCGTGCTGTTCTTCGCGTTCGCGATGGCGCTGCGCGGCCTGTTCGAGCGGTGGGCGGAGCGCGCCGGCTGGCTCATCGTGACGCTCGCTGCCGCCGCTGCCGCATATCTGGTGTACGAGCGGCTCCCCGGCGACCGCGGCTACCCGCTGCTCGGCATGGCGGTCGGCGTCGGCGGCCTCATCCATCTCGCCGGTGACATGATCACCCGGCACGGCTCGCCCATCTTCTGGCCGATCCCGACCGGCCGGCGGCTGTGGCGCAACATCGGCCTGCCGCACTCGGTCGCCCTGACCGCGGGCGACAAGACCGAGACGGTCGTGCTGCGCATCGTCTTCACCACGGTCGCCATCTTCGCCGGCGCCATGCTGGTCGCGCCGATCCTGCTCGACAGGTTCAACATATCCGTGTGAACGATGACGACGAGGTCCCGGCGTTCTGGCAGGCGCTGGGCCTGCCTGGCCTGTTCGACGTGCACACGCACTTCCTGCCCGAGCGGATGCTGCGCAAGGTGTGGGCGCACTTCGACGCCGGCGGCCCGCTGGTCGGGCGGCCGTGGCCGATCCGGTACCGCGGCACCGACGAGGAGCGGGCCGGGCACCTGCGGGCCATGGGCGTGCGGCGGTTCACTGCGCTGGCCTACGCGCACCGCCCCGGCATGGCCGCCGACCTCAACGCCTGGACCCTGGACTTCGCGGCCCGCACCCCCGAGTGCGTGCCGAGCGCGACGTTCTACCCCGAGCCGGGCGCCCTCGGCGACGTCGAGGCCGCGCTCGCCGCCGGTGCCCGGATCTTCAAGGTGCACCTGCAGGTCGGCGCCTACGACCCGAACGACCCGCTGCTGGAGCCGGTCTGGGGACTGCTCGCCGCGACGGGTACCCCGGTCGTCGTGCACGCCGGTTCCGGCCCGGTCGCCAACGGGTACACCGGCCCCGGCCCGTTCGGCGAGGTGCTGCGCCGCCACCCGGCGCTGGTCGCCGTCATCGCGCACTTCGGCGCCCCCGAATACGAGGGCTTCCTGGACCTCGCCGACCGGTACGCCAACGTCAGGCTCGACACGACGATGGTCTTCACGACCTTCTTCCCGGGCTTCCCGCCGGCCCTCCTACCCAGGGTGGAGGAGCTCGGCCTGGCCGGCCGGGTGTTGCTCGGCAGCGACTACCCCAACATCCCTCACCCGTACGCGCACCAGCTCGACGCCCTGCAACGCTTGGGGTTCGGTGATGATTGGCTGCGGGCCGTCTGCTGGGGCAACGCCGCGGGCATGATGGAGTGGTGACGAACTCGAACTCCTGGCACGGCCTGGCGGAGCTGCTGCTCGCCGGCCCTCAGTACCGGCGCAGCGGCACCATCCGGCTCCGGGTCACCAACGCAGGTTTCGCCACGGTCGCCGCACCCGACGTGCAGGCCGAGGCCGACGCGCTGGTCGTCGACGGGCGCCGCATCCCGTATGCGGGGCAGACGTTCGCCCAGCTGGCGGCGGCCGCCGGGCTGGACCTCGGCGCGCCCGAGGGCCTCTACAAGGACACCTCCGGCGCCAAGGCGGACGACCCGGTCGTGACCACCGACGCCGGCACGATCCTGGGTGCCCTCGCCGTCGGCGACGCCGCGCTGCGCCGGTTCGCCCCGGACGAGACGCCGGTGCTGTGGCCGGAGCACTTCGACGTCGGCATCTCCCTCGACGAGGTGAACTACGGGGTGTCCATGGGCGACTCGGCGATCGCGGAGCCCTATGCGTACGTCGGGCCGTGGAAACCCCGCGAGGGTGATTTCTGGAACGTGTCGTTCGGCGCCGCACGACCCCTGAGCGACCTCGGCGACGCGGCCGCGGTGGCCGCGTTCTTCACCGAGGGCCGCGCCGCGGCCGCCTGACCGGCCGCAGCCCGGGACACCGCCGCGGCCGCCTGACCGGGGCCGCGGTCCGGGGCACCGCCGCGGCCCGGGGCTTCACCGGCGCTTGATCCACCAGATGATGCCGAACACCACGGCGAAGCTGGCGGCGGCCGTGACGACATAGGGGACGGCCCGGCGCACGACCGAGCCGACCCCGCTCACGGCGAGCAGATCGATCGGCTCCACCCCGTCGCCGGGTTCGACGGACACCGAGGACTCCGACAACGCCGTGGGCGCGGACCGCGCACCCACCGCCGGCGAAGGTTCCCGAGCTGGTTCCTGAGCTGGTTCCTGGGACGGTTCCTGGGACGATTCCTGGGACGGTTCCTGGGACGGTTCCTCGGACGGTGGCGGCGCACCGGCGGCGAGCTTGCCGGCCAGGCAGTCGGCGAACTGGCCGATCAGCTTCGCGCTCACGTCGCCGATGAGGCCGCGGCCGAACTGGGCGGCCTTGCCGGTGACGTCGAGGTCCGTGGCGACCTCGACCCTGGTCCCCGCGTCCCCGGCATCGTGCAGCGACGCGGTCACCTTCGCCGCGGCGGTGCCGCCGCCCCGGCTGTCGGCGCCGGAGGCGGTGAGCACGACCCGGTGCGCCGTCTCGTCCCGCTCGACGAACCGGCCCTTGCCCTTGAAGGTCAGGTTCACCGGGCCCAGCTTGACCTTGACCGTGCCGGCGAAGTCGTCGCCCTCGAACGAGGTGAGCGCGGCGCCCGGCATGCACGGGGCGATCCGCTCGATGTCCAGGAGCACCGCCCAGGCCTGCGACACCGGGACGGGCACGGTGAAACTGTGTTCCAGCAGCACGGTCGTCAGACCCCCAGCGCTCGGCGGCACGGCCCGCGTGGTGACCCGGGCCACGCTGTCGACCTTAGTCCCGTCCCGCCGTGGCGCGCAGCACGCTCACCGGAAACCCTGGGGCCGCCGGCCGGACGAGGGCCGCCCGGACAACGCCGGGCGGCCCCGAAAACGACAGCGGCTCAGATCCCGAGTGCCCGGCACACCGCCCGGCCGGTGAGGACCCGCGCCAGGTCGCGGCGGTAGTCCGCGGAGGCGGTGAGGTCGTCCACCGGCGACGTGCCCGCCGAGACGGACACGCAGGCCGCCGCGACCGCCTCCGGCGTCGCCGGCGCACCGGTCAGCGCCGCCTCGACCTCGACGGCCCGGTGCGGCACCGGGCCCATGTTGGTCAGCGCGACCCGGGCCCCGGAGATCGTCCCGTTGGAGCGGGACACCGCCACGGCCACCCCGACGATCGCCCACGCTTGCGCCATCCGGTGGAACTTCTCGTAGTGCGCCGACCATCCGTCCACGATGGACAGCCGCACCTCGACGAGGACCTCGTCGGGGGCGAGCGCCGTGGTGAACAGGTCCACCGAGAAGTCGGCGGCGCTCACCGCCCGCCGGCCGCCCGGGCCCTGCACGACGTAGGTCGCGTCCAGGGCGGCCGCGACCGCCGGCATGTCCGCGGCCGGGTCGGCGTGCGCGAGGGAGCCGCCGAGCGTGCCGCGGTGGCGGACCTGGCGGTCCCCGACGGTGGCCGCCGCGGCCGCGAGCAGCGGCGCGTGCCGCAGCACCAGGTCCGAGGAGGCCACCTCGGCATGCGTGGTCATGGCGCCGATGACGAGGGTGTCGCCGTCGACCCGGACGCCGCTGAGGCCGGGCACGCCACCCAGGTCGACCAGCAGGGTCGGCGCGGCCAGCCGCAGCCGCAGCACCGGCAGCAGCGACTGCCCGCCCGCGAGGACCTTGGCTTCCTCCGAGGAGCCGAGCGCCGCGACCGCCTCATCCACTGTGGACGGCCTGACGTAGTCGAACGCGACGGGGATCACGACGCACCTCCGTGCTTGATCGCCCGCCACACCCGTTCCGGCGTGCAGGGCATGGTGATGTCGGCGACGCCGTACGGGCGCAGCGCGTCGACGATCGCGTTGACGACGGCCGGGGTGGAGGCGATGGCGCCGGCCTCCCCGACGCCCTTGACGCCCAGCGGGTTCGACGTCGCCGGTGTCTCCGTGCGGTCGGTGACGAGATGCGGCAGGTCGGCGGCGCTGGGGATCGTGTACTCCACGAACGATCCGGTCAGCAGGGTGCCGGACTCGTCGTACACCGCCTGCTCGTGCAACGCCTGCGCGATGCCCTGCGCGATGCCGCCGTGCACCTGACCCTCGACGATGAGCGGATTGACGACCTTGCCGACGTCGTCGACGGCCACGTACCGGTGGATGGTGACGTGGCCGGTGTCCGTGTCGACGAGGGTCGCGCACAGGTGGGTGCCGTGCGGGAACGAGAAGGTCTGCGGGTCGAACGTGGCGTCCGCGTCGAGGGTCGCCTCGACCCCGTCGGGCAGGTCGTGCGCGGCGAACACCGCGAACGCCGTGTCCGCCAGGGTTTTCGAGGCGTCGGGGGTGCCGCGGACACGGAACGCGCCGCCGGTGAACTCGATGTCGTCGGGGCTGCACTCCAGCATGTGCGCGGCGACGACGCGGGCCTTGTCGCGCACCTTGCGGCACGCCTCGACGAGCGCGACCCCGCCGACGGCGAGGGACCGGGACCCGTACGTGTCCAAACCCTTGTGCGACGTGCGGGTGTCGCCGTGCAGGACCTCGACGTCCTCGAAGGCGACGCCGAGCTCGTCGGCGACGATCTGGCTCCACGCGGTCACGTGCCCCTGCCCGTGCGGGCTGGTGCCGGTGACCACCTCGACCTTGCCGGTCGGCAGGACCCGCACCGACGCGGACTCCCAGCCGCCGGCCGCGTACCGCAGCGCGCCCAGGATCCGTGACGGCGCCAGGCCGCACATCTCCGTGTAGGTGGACACGCCGATGCCGAGCTGGACGGGGTCGTTGCTGTCCCGGCGGCGCTGCTGCTCCGCGCGCAGCCCCTCGTAGTCGAACAGGTCGAGAGCCTTGTCCGTCGCGGCGTCGTAGTCGCCGGAGTCGTACACGAGGCCGGCGACGGTGGTGAACGGGAACTCCTCCGCCTTGATCCAGTTGCGGCGGCGCAGCTCGATCGGGTCCATGCCGAGCTCGTCGGCGAGGTCGTCCATGGCCCGTTCGATGGCGTACGTCGCCTCGGGCCGGCCCGCGCCCCGGTAGGCGTCGGTGATGGTGGTGTTGGTGAAGACACCGACGCACTCGAAGCGGTACGCGGGCACCTTGTAGATCGAGTTGAACATGAACGCGCCGAGGATCGGCACGCCCGGGCCGACGAGGCCGAGGTAGGCGCCCATGTTGGCGACCAGCTTCACGTCGATGCCGGTCAGCGTGCCGTCGCGGGTCGCCGTGAGCGTGATGTTCTGGATCTGGTCCCGCCCGTGGTGCGCGGACAGCATCGAGTCGCCGCGGGTCTCGGTGTACTTGACCGGCTTGCGCACGCGCTGTGCGGCGAAGAACGCGATCATCTCCTCCGGGGTGACCTGCAGCTTCCCGCCGAACCCGCCGCCGACGTCCGGCGCGATGACCCGGATCTTGTGCTCGGGCACGCCGGTGAGCAGCGCGTAGAACACCCGCAGGATGTGCGGGATCTGCGTCGCCGACCAGATGGTGTACTCCCCCATCCCCGGGTCGACGACGACGCTGCGCGGTTCCATGAACGCGGGGATGAGCCGCTGCTGGATGTACTGCCGGTGCAGCGTCACCTCGGCCGAGGCGGCCGCGTCGGCGACGTCGGTGCCGGTGCCGGCCTGCGCGGAGTCGAAGATCCAGGTGTAGGAGCGGTTGGTGCCCTTGTCCGGGTGCACGAGACCCTCGTCGCGCGACGCCGCCGCCAGGTCCAGGACCGGGGTCAGCGGCTCGTATTCGACCTCGATCGCCTCGAGCGCGTCGACGGCGCTGTCCCGGTCTCGGGCCACGACGACCGCGACCGCCTCGCCGTGGTGGCGCACGAACCCGTCGGCGATCGGCGGCCGGACCGGATGGACGATGTCCTCGGTGACCGGCCAGGCGCACGGCAGGCTGCCCTGGATGTCGGCGACGTCGGCCGCGCTGAACGCGTCGATGACACCGGGTTGCCGCAGCGCCGGCCGGACGTCGACGGCGACGATGCGGGCGCTGGCGTGCGGGCTGCGCAGGATCGCCAGGTGCAGCATCCCGGGCATCGCGATGTTGTCGGTCCACCGGGTCCGGCCGGTGATGAGCCGCGCATCCTCCTTGCGCCGGCGCGACGCGCCGACCTCCCCCGCGGCGACAGGTTCGACGACGGCGGTCATGCGGCCACCTCCGCCGGGAGGACGGCCTCCGCCGACGCCTGCAAGGCCGTTGCAGCCGCCTGCACCGCACGGACGATGTTCTGGTAGCCGGTGCACCGGCACAGGTTCCCCGACAGGCCCTCGCGGATCTCGGCCTCGGTCGGTGCCGGGTTGTCCCGCAGCAGGTCGACCGCGGACAGGATCATCCCCGGGGTGCAGAAGCCGCACTGCAACGCGTGCAACTCATGGAACGCCTGTTGCACGGCGTGCAACGAACCGTCCGGGCCGGCAAGGCCCTCGATCGTGGTGACGGCCGCGCCGTCGGCCTGCACCGCCAGCACCGAGCAGCTCTTGACGGAGCGCTGCTCGCCGTCGGCGCTGCCCATGAGCACGGTGCACGAGCCGCAGTTGCTGGTGTCGCAGCCGACGACCGTACCGATTTTGCCGAGGCGTTCTCGAAGATGATGGACCAGCAGGGTGCGAGGCTCGACGTCGTCGACGTAGCGACTGCCGTCGACGTCAACGCTCACCCGGACTCGATGGGAAGAGGACACGATTGCCTCCCGCGGGGACGTGCCGAAACGGCCCGTCGCGCGGCGGACGCACCCGGGCCACTGCCTGATCAGCAGAACCCACAAGCGGTGATCAACGCAACCCTCCGCGGGTCTTGACTTTGCCGCTGCGCCGCGCCTCGGCGAAGTGTCGTATCCCTGACTCGCGCCCGATTGTCGATCAGCGCCGATGTAGGCAAGGATCGATGGATCAACGCCCACGGTGCAGCGCGGCACGAGCTGGAGGCGTTCCTCACCCTCGCCGAGGAACTGCACTTCGGCCGCACGGCCGCGCGCCTGCACGTGTCGACGGCGCGGATCAGCCAGACGATCCGGTCCCTGGAGCTGCGCGTCGGGGTCCGGTTGTTCGCCCGCACCAGCCGCCGCGTCTCACTGCTGCCGGTCGGCCAGCAGCTGCTCGACGACCTGCGCCGCGACCAGCACCCCGACTGCCAGGCGCCGTAGAGCGCGAGCAGCACCCCGACCGCCAGGCGCCGTAGAGCGCGACCGGCGCCCCGACCGCCAAGCCCCCTGAAACCTCAGGACACGTCGTGGTGGATGCGGCCGTCGGTGGTCGCGAGGCGGGCGCCGCCGCCGCCCCAGCGGCCGGCGATGATCTCCGCGGCGATGCTCACCGCGGTCTCCTCCGGGGTCCGCGCGCCGAGGTCGAGGCCGATCGGCGAGGACAGCCGCGCCAGCTCCTCCTCGGTCACGCCGGCCTCGCGGAGGCGGGCGAGGCGGTCGTCGTGCGTCCGGCGGGATCCCATCGCCCCGATGTAGGCGAGGTCCTCGCGGAGCGCGACCTGCAGGACCGGCACGTCGAACTTCGGGTCGTGGGTGAGCACGCACACGACGGTGCGGGGGTCGACCCGACCGGCGTCGAGCTCGGCCCGCAGGTACCGGTGCGGCCAGTCGACGACGACCTCGTCGGCGCCGGGGAACCGCTTCGACGTGGCGAAGACCGGCCGGGCGTCGCAGACGGTCACGTGGTAGCCGAGGAAATCGCCGATGCGGGCCACGGACGCGGCGAAGTCGATCGCCCCGAAGACGATCATCCGGGCGGGTGGCGCGTAGGAGGCGACGAACAGCGTGAGGCCCTCGCCGCGCCGCTCGCCGTCGAGGCCGTAGTGCAGGGTGCCGGTCCGCCCGGCGGCGAGCAGCCCTCTGGCGTCGTCGGCGGCGGCGGCATCGAGCCGTTCGGACCCCAACGACCCCGAGGAGGAGGCGGGCCAGATCACCAGCCGCCGGCCCAGCTGTTCGGCCGGGCCCTCGACCACGGACACGACCGCGACCGGGTCCCGGGAGGCGATGGCGGCCGCGACCGCGTCGAGCTCCGGGAACGTGTCCCGCGAGACCGGCTCGACCAGCAGCTCGATGATCCCGCCGCAGGTCAGTCCGACGGCGAAGGCGTCGTCGTCGCTCACCCCGTACCGCTGGACAACCGGCACACCAGAGTCGACGACCTCACGGGAAAGCTCATAGACGGCGCCTTCGACGCAGCCGCCGGAGACGCTGCCGACGGCGGTGCCGTCCGGGCCGACGAGCATGGTGGCCCCCGCGGGGCGCGGTGAGCTGCGCCAGGTCCGCACGACGGTGGCCATGCCGACGGTGCGGCCCGACTCCCACCAGCCGAGCAGATCGCTGAGAACCTCACGCACGGCGGACCTCCTCAAGGACGGCGTGTAGCGCCGCCACCGTATGCCCCGCCACGAGCGCGTCAACATGCGGGAGCACCGCGGCGAGCCCACCGGCGGTCGGGGCGAAGCCGGGGCGCCCCGCGTGCGGGCTGACCCAGATGGTCCGTGCCGCGAGGCGGTGCAGGTGGGCGACGGTGGCGCCGAGCCGGGCCGGGTCGGCGGACTCCCACCCGTCGCTGAACACGACGACCGCGGCGCGGCGGGCGACGCCCCGGTGCCCGTCGCGGCGCACGAACGCGGCGACGCCGTCGGCGAGGCGGGTCCCGCCGCGCCAGTCGGGGATGAGCCGCCCGGCCTCGCGCAACGCGGCCTCCACCGCACGGATCCGCAGCGCCGGGGTGAGCCGGGTGAGCCGGGTGCCGAGCGTGTACGTCTCCGTCCACCGTGGACGATGCCGGGTGAAGGCGTGGGCGAGGCGCAGCAGGGCGTCCGCGTAGGGCGACATCGACCCCGACACGTCGATGAGCAGGACGAGCCGGCGGGGACGCGGCGCGCGCACCTGGTGCAGCAGCGGCCGGGGTTCCCCGCCGGCCCGCAGCATCGCCCGGACGCTGCGGCGGCGGTCGACGTCGCCGTGACCGGCCGGGCGGTGCCGGCGCCCGGGGCGGGTGATCTCGGCGGCGGCGACCTGCGCGAGCAGCGCGGCCGCCTCGGCGCGTTCGTCCGCCGACAGGGTGGCGATGTCACGGTGGCGCAGCACTTCGGTGTCCGCCGCCTGTACCGCCAGCGCCGGGTCCTGTTCGCCGGCCGCCGCGGACGGCGGCATGGTGGCCCGGAACAGGGACCGTTCCGGCAGCCGCCGCACCTGCCAGGTCGGCCCGCGGGCGGCGGACGCGGCGGGTGCGAAGGCCGCGTCGTACCGGGCGATGTCCTCGGGCGACCCGCACAGCGTGAGCCGGCCGACCCAGTAGGCGTGCGTCACCCCGACCGCGTCGAGCGCCTCACCGTAGGCGGCGAGCCGGTCGAGCGTGACCGGCAGGCCGGCCGCCCGCAGCTTCCCGGCCAGCTCAACGAGCACCGACGGCCCCCGTCGCCATGGTGATGTCCTCGCGGACCTTGAGGATCACGCCGAGGGTGGCGTCGGCGAGCTCGGCGGTCAGCGTGTCCGCGGACAGCGCGCGCAGCGCCGCAGCCCAGTCGATGGCCTCGGCGACGCCGGGCGGCTTGACCAGGTCGAGCGTCCGCAGGTGGGCGGTGGCCACGGCGACCTGCGCGGCGAGGCGCTCGTCGAGGCCGGGCAGGCGCCGCCGCAGGATCGCGGCCTCCCGCTCCGGCGTGGGGTGGCCGACCCAGTGATACAGGCAGCGGCGCTTCAACGCGTCGTGCACCTCGCGGGTCCGGTTGCTGGTGACGACAACGATCGGCGGCACGGCGGCGGTGATCCTGCCGAGCTCCGGGACGGTCACGGCGGCGTCGGCGAGGACTTCCAGCAGGTACGCCTCGAACTCGTCGTCGGCCCGGTCGACCTCGTCGACGAGCAGCACGCACGGGGCCCGCTCGACCGCCTGCAGCAGCGGCCGGGCCAGCAGGAACCGGCGGTCGTACAGGTCCGCCTCCAGGTCCGCGGCGGACAGCGTGCCGTGCGCCGCGGTCTCCACCGCGCGCAGGTGCAGGACCTGGCGGGCGAAGTCCCAGTCATACAGGGCGTGGGAGGCGTCCAGGCCCTCGTAGCACTGCAGGCGGATCAGCTCCACGCCCGCGGTCTCGGCGAGGGCGGCCGCGAACGCGGTCTTGCCGACGCCGGCGTCGCCTTCCAGGAAGATCGGCCGGTGCAGGCGCAGCGCGAGGAAGCCCGCCATCGCGAGCCCCTCGTCGGCGAGGTAGCCCACGTCGGCCAGGCCGGCCGCCAGTGCGGCCGGAGACGCGAAGTCCGGCACCGCTCCACTATGCGCTTCGCCGCGAACGGCGGCTACTGCTCCGGCGGCACGTCGAGGTCGGTGTCGTCGGCGATGTCCTCGCACGACACCGTCTGGACCTGGTCGGCATGGGCGATCAGATACGCCCGTGCGCCGACATCCGCGGTCGCGAGGGTGGCGACGCCGGCCCAATGGTCCCTGCCGAGGATCACCGGGTGGCCTCGTTTTCCCTGGTACGTCGCCGTGACGAGCGACTTCGACCCACCGTTGGTCGCGGCGAGCAACCTGGCCACGGCGTCAGGCCCGATGCCGGGCGTGTCGACCAGCAGCACCGCGACCGCCACCGCGTCGGCCTCGGTCTCGGCCTCGGCGACCGCCGCGAGCCCGACCCGCAGCGACGAGCCCATGCCGCTCTTCCAGGTCGGGTTGTCCACCAGCCGCGCGTCGCCGAGCTGTGCCTCCGCGCGGACCCGCGCCGCCTCGGCGCCGAGCACCACGACGATGCGCGAACAGCCGCCGTCACGCAATGTCGCCACGGCCCGCTCGACCAGTAACCGGCCGTCGTCATGGCGCACGAGAGCCTTGGGCCCGCCATACCGGCGGCCGCCACCTGCGGCGAGAACCAGTCCGACGATCGTGCTCAGCGGGAACTCCTCGGGTGCTCCTCTAGTGCTACACCGGCGCGACGTTCAGCGTAATACCGTCGGTAGGCTCCTTGCTCATGGCCCTGCACGATCACTGTTCGTATTGCGGTGTCGCCTATGCGTCGGGGGCCCCGTGGCCCCGTCTGTGCGCCTCATGCGGCGAGACGACCTGGCGAAATCCGCTGCCGGTCGCGGTCGCGCTCCTGCCGGTGGAGACCGACGACGGCCGCGGCCTGGTCCTCGTGCGCCGCGACATCGAGCCGATGCGCGGCGAGCTGGCGCTGCCCGGCGGCTTCATCGAGCTCGGCGAGACGTGGCAGGAGGGCATGGTCCGCGAGCTCCGCGAGGAGACCACCTTGCTGGCCGATCCGGCCGATGTGCGGCTCTTCGACGTGCAGAGCACCGCGAACGGCAACCTCATCGTCTTCGGCGTCCTGCCGCCGCGTCCGCTGTCCGTGATCCCGGCGTCGGTGGCGACGGAGGAGTCGCTCGGCTTCGAGATCGGCGTCGGCCCGCAGCGGCTGTGCTTCCCGACCCACACCGACGTCATGGCGCGTTACCTGGCGACTACTGACTGGTGAAGCTGAGGTTGCGGTCCGTGCCGTGTCGAGGTGATCCCAAGCCAGGTCCGAACTCACATGGTCCAGCGCCGTCGAGGTCATCATTCGGTGGTGCCACACCGTCGCCAGTTCCAAAAACGAACAACCCGAACGATCCGAGGGGTCAGAGCCCCGCAGATCCTTCGGGTTGTTCGACCAATGATCGATGGTTTTCGTTCTTTGACCAACGACGGTGTTGTAACACCGAATGATGCGCTCGACGGCGCTGGACCATGCGAGTTCGGACCTGGCTTGGCATCACCGCAACTACGGCACGGACGGTGACCGCGCTACCCATACGCGCGGCCGGAGGCTGTGCGGAACCACCGACCTACGCGGACCTGCACCAGGAACCACTCCAAGCGGCGTACCCCCACGCGAACCTCAACGGAAAGACGACCACACGATCTTGGGGGGTGAAAACCTACTTGGCGTCCGAATAACGCCCAACAACGGCCACGTCGAGCGGAAACCGAACCGGCGTGTCCGCGAACAACAGCCGCCGCGCCTCATCGCCCGCCGTGCGCAGCGCGGCCACCACCGCATCGGACTCCGCGACCGGGCAGTGGACGATGAACTCGTCGTGCTGGAAGAAGACCAGCTGCGCGTCCAACGCGGCGAGATGCGAGCGGAGCCGGGCGAGCAGCACCAGCGCCCACTCGGCCGCCGTGCCCTGGATGACGAAGTTGCGGGTGAACCTCCCCCGCGCCCGCCCCCTGGCACCGCCACGCGCGTCGACCTCCAGGCCCGGCTCGTCGAAGCCTTCGCGCCAGCTGACCGAGGACGGCGGGCAGGTGCGGCCGAGCCAGGTGCGCACGAGCCCGCCGGCCTCGCCGGTGCGGGCGGCCTCCTCGACGAGGTCCCAGGCCGTCGGATAGAAGCGGCGCAGCGCTGCGAGGGCGGGTGCGGCATCGCCGCCGGTCTGCCCATACATGGCGCCGAGGAGGGCGACCTTGGCCTTGGCGCGGTCGCCGTCGAAGGCGTCGGCGGCGAGGGCGGCATAGAGGTCGCCTGCCGCGCCGGCCTTGGCGAGGCGGTGGTCGGCGGAGACAGCGGCGAGGATGCGCGGCTCGAGCTGGCCCGCGTCGGCGACGACGAACGTCCAACCGGGGTCGGCGACGACGGCCTTGCGCACGACCCGCGGGATCTGCAGGGCGCCGCCGCCGCGGGTGGCCCAGCGGCCGGAGACGACGCCACCGGGGATGTATTCGGCGCGGAACCGGCCGCCGGTGACCCACTGGTCGAGCCAGGACCAGCCGTGCGCGACCCAGAGCCGGTAGAGCTCCTTGTATTCCAGCAGGATCGGCACGGCGGGGTGGTCGACGTGCTGGAGCTCCCAGCGGCGGGTGCTGCGCAGGGCGATGCCCTGGCGGGCGAAGGCGCGCAGGACCTCGGCGGGCGAGTCGGGGTGGACGCGGGCGCCGAAGGCCTCGTTGAGGCGGGCGTTGAGCTCGACGAGCCGGGCGGGTGGGCCGCCGTCGACCGGGGACGGCGCGCCGAGCAGCGCGCGGAGCAGCGCGTCGTGGACGTCGGCGCGCCACGGCAGGCCGACGAAACCCATCTCGGCGGCGACGAGGGCGGCGGCGGACTCGGCGGCGACGAGGGTGCGCATGGCGCCGCCGCCGGGGGCGACGGAGGGCGCGGCGGCCGCGCGGGTGCGCTGGGCGGCGTGGACCCGCAGGACCGCGTCGAGCGGCAGTGGGGGCGCGGCCATGAAGCTCTCGTCGAACAGGGAGTCCTGCGCCTCGCCCGGTGGCAGCGCGGCCCTGGGCGGGGCGTCCGGTGGCACGGGGTCGCCGGTGAGGCGGGCGAGAGCGGCGGCGAGGGAACGGGGCTGGCCCCAGTGCCCTTCGGCGCCGAGCAGGAGGGCCTCGGCGAGCTCCAGGTCGTGGCAGCGCTCGACGCGGACGCCGGCGGCCAGGAGGCGGGGATAGAGCTCGGCGGTCGACGGCCACAGCCAGCGGGGGCTGTCACGGGCCTCGATCGCGGCGACGGCGGTGGCGAGGTCGTCGACGCGGCGCTCGGGGCCGATGGCAGCGCCGTCGTCGGCCAGTGGTCGCAGCCGACCACCGGCACCTGAGGGCATCACCGCAACGAGCACGACCGCATTACATCGCACACCCCCGACAGTTTTCTGCAAACCGCCGGGGGTGCACGAGCTTCGGGTGTGTTACTTCACTGCGCCGGCGGTGAGGCCGGCCTGGATCTGCCGCTGGAAGACCATGTACATCACGATCATCGGCAGGATCGAGATCGTCAGGGCGGCGAAGAGGCCCGACCAGTCGGCCTCATAGCCGGCGGAGGTGGAGATGTCCTGGATGCCCTGGGTCAGGACCCATTTGTCCTTCGCGCCGGCCATCAGCACCAGGGGCAGCAGGAACTGCCCCCACTGGCCGATGAGGTTGAAGATCGTGAGGCTGATCAGGCCCGGCTTGGCCATGGGCAACATGACCGAGAAGAACAGCCGGGTGTGCGAGGCACCGTCGATCGTCGCCGCCTCGGCCACGGTGTTCGGCAGTGACCTGAAGAACGAGGTCAGGAAGAAGATCGTGAACGGCAGCGAGTAGGCGATGTAGACGATGATCAGGCCGGTGTACGTGTTGAGCAGGCCGAGCTGCTTGACCTGGAAGAACAGCGGCACGACCGCGAGGAACGGCGGGAACGCGATGCCGGCCACGAACAGGAAGTAGACGACCCGGTTGCCCACGAACTTGTACCGGGCGAGCACGTAGGCGGCCATGGAGCTGAGCAGCATCGTGCCGGCCGTCGCGAGCGTGACGACGAAGACGCTGTTCAGCACGTAGCGGCCGACGTGCGCCTTGGTCCACGCCCGGCCCCAGTTCTCCCAGCGCAGGTGGTCCGGGATGGTCCACGGCGTAGCGAAGATCTCGGTCGTGTTCTTGAACGACGCCAGGAACACCCAGGCCAGCGGGATGATGATCATCAACGCCCAGACGGCGAGGAACACGTGGCCGATGCCGCCGGCCACATTGAGTTTGCGGCGCGGACGCTCGCCCTTCGCTACCGCGCGGGAGCCGTGCTGCCCGCTGCGCTGACCCGGCGCGTCGCGGCCGATGGTTGTGGTCATGTCTCGGCCTCTCAGTACTCGTAGGACTCACGACGGGTGAGCCGCAGCGTGAACGCGGCGAACACCAGGGACAGCACGCACAGCGCGACGCCATAGGTGGCCGCGTCGCCGTAGCGGTTCTGCTGCATGTTGTTGTAGATCTCCAGGCCCAGCACGGTCGTGGCGCCGTCGGGGCCGCCGTTGTCCTGGGCGAGGACCGAGACGATGGCGAACGCGTCGAAGGCCAGGATGCCGAGGTAGACCCACGCGGTCTGGATCGTGTCCCAGAGCAGCGGCAGCGTGACGCGGAAGAACAGCGACACCTTCGACGCACCGTCGAGCTCGGCGGCCTCGTAGATCTCGGCCGGGATGTTGGCCATGCCGGCGGAGAAGAGGACCACGTAGAAGCCGACCGCCTGCCAGACCAGCACGGCGATGAGCGCGGGCAGTGCGAGGTTCTTCTCGATCAGGAACCCGACCGGCTTTTCCAGCCCGGCGCGCAACAGCACGCCGTTGATCAGACCGGACTCGTTGGGCCGGTACACCGTCGCGAAGAGCACGCCGATGACCGGCACAGCGAGGACCTGGGGGAGGAAGAACACCACCCGGTAGAAGCTCGACCCCCAGACCCCCGCCGTCTTGCCACCCCTGCCTTTGCCCCCCACGTTGAGAAGGAAGGCAAAGAACAGGGCGAATGCGATCGTGGCCAGCGGCAGGAGGATGAGAATGACTGCGTGGTGCTCCAACGCCTGGTAGAACCGGTCGGCGTGCAGCATTCGATCATAGTTCTCCAGCCCGACCCATCGCTTCTTGGTGAAGCCGCGCCACTGGTAGAACGACAGATTGATCGTCTGCACGTACGGCCACAGGACGAAGTACGAGTAGAGCGTTACCGGCGCAACCAGGAACCCCAGAATGAAGGGGACTCTCCCATGCCGCATGATCAGGCTCCGATCAGCGCTTGAACTTGGTGATCGACGAGTCCTTCTTGATCTCGTCGGCCTTCTTCTGGATACGCTCGACGAACTGGTCGGCCTTGATGCGACCGAACATCAGCTCGTTGGTGGCGGTGCGGGCCTCCTTGTCGAGGTCCTTGTACCAGCCATCGAAGAACAGGTTGAAGACCTCCTGGCCGGCCGCCTTCAGCGCGTCCTGCGACGACTGCGTGCCGGGGGTGAAGGTCAGGCCCTCGGTGCTGCCCAGAACCACGGTAGGCGCCTTGACGACCTCGGTGAAGCCCTTGCCGCCGGCCTTCGACAGCATCTGGCGCATGTACTCCAGGCCGCCCTTGGGGTTCTTGCTCTTCGCCAGGACCATGTAGCCCTCGCCGGCGGTCGCGCGCAGCGCCGTCGACTTGAGCTTGTCCGAGGTGGTGACGGACGGGGTGGTCATCATCTGGTACTTGAAGCCCTCGGGTGTGTCCTTCTTCTGCTCGTTCTCGAGCCAGTCACCGGAGGGGTAGAACGCCAGCTGGCCCTGGTTCTGCTTGAGCTGGACGTCGGTGTGCTTCAGACCCTCGGCACCCTGCAGGTTGTACTTGGCGCCGATCTCGGCCCACGCCGTGGCAGCCTGCTTGACGGCGTCGACCTTCCAGGCACCGTCCTCGAGGTTGTCGATGTTCTTGAGGACATCGGCGCCACCGATCTTCGCGGCGCTGGTGAGGATGACGTTCCACTGGTAGTACGCGGCGTTCGCACCGGCGTAGGCGTACGGCGCGATGCCGGCCTTCTTGATCTCGTCGCAGAGCGCGGTGAACTCGCTCCACGTCGAGGCCGGCTTCCAGCCCTTGTCCGTGAAGAGCTTGCCCGAGTACCAGATGCCGAACACGGTCGACACGTAGTACAGGACGTACGGCTTGCCGTTGAACGAGCCGGTGTCCACGGTGCCGGGGACCAGGGTGTCCCGGACCTTCTTGGACGGGTCGTCCACCGACGGCGCGTCGAACAGCGCGGTCAGGTCCTGCAGCTGGCCGTCGGCGACGAGCGCGCCGAAGTCCAGCGACTTCTCACCGGAGTTGTTCACGAACTCCGGCGCGTTGCCGCCCGCGATCAGGGGCTGCACCAGGGTGGAGATGGCCTGGCTGGACTGGTGCTTCACCTCGGACTTCGGGTGAGCCTTCTTGTACAGCGGCTCGTGGACGTCCGTGGCGTACTTGTCGCCGTAGCCGCCGTTGAAGATGACGACGTTGATCGGCTGGTCCTCGGGGGCGCCCAGCGGGTTGGTCGCGCTGGTGGCACCGGTGTTGCTGGTGCCCGGCTCCTCGTCGCTGCCGCTGTCGGCACACGCGGCGAGCAGGCCCACCGCGGGCGTGGCGACGAGGCCGGCGACGGCTGCGCGCTGGAGGACGGTCCGCCGCGAGAGCGCGATTGGCTGCGACGGGGACTCGGGGGTAACGGACATGATCTGTCTCCTCGGTTCGGGTCAGGCGGTGCGCCGGACACGTCCGGCGTACCGCGACTCGAGGGTGTGGTTGTGCTCGTCCCCGCCGGGGACGTTTGCGGACAGGTAGACGGGAGCCACCTCGCCCGCAGCCTCGATGCGTCGCACGACCTCGGCGACCACCAGCTGCGCCATGAGCGCGTTGGTGACCGAAGAGACCGGGCAGACCGCGCCGCCGCTTTCCAGCGACAGCAGTGCGTCGCCGTACGGCGCGCCGTTGTCCAGCACGACGTCGGCAATATCGGCGAGTCGCTTGCCCGAGGGGTGCCTGGGGGACACCCGTTCGGTGTGCTCGACCGACGTGATTGCGATCAACTTGTGTCCGCGCTGCTTGATCAGCAGCGCCATCTCGACGATCCCCCCGTTGATCCCGGACTGTGAGGCCATCACGAACACGTCTTCTGGACGCGGCGCGGCGATCTCGTACAGCTGGGCGGCGATCCGGGGATCGCGTTCCAGCTTCTCGTCCTCGAGGATCAGCGGGTCCTGGCCCCCGTAGAGCACCAGGTCCCGGAGGAGGATCTTGTTCGTCGGCACGAGCCCGCCGGCGCGGCCGGCGAAGTCCACCGCCACCGCCTCGGAGTGCCCGGTGCCGAACGCTTGGAGGAGGCCACCGGCGCGCAGCGCGGTGACGATGTGGTCGGCCGCCTGGCTGACGTTGCCGGCCTGGGTGACGACGATCCGGTCGATGACCGCCTGGATCGCGGAGACATAGCCGTGGGCGGTAACGGTCATGCTGATGCCTCTTTTCCACTGGCCGACCGGTGACCGGCGACCGCCTGCGCGGTGACACTGAAGGCCGCGTGCGCGCGTTCGTGCGTGCGCTGCGCCACCGCGATGTACAGCAGGTCCAGCACCACCAGCTGGGGGTGCCGGGCGGAAAGGGCATCGGGCCGGAAGGTCGTCGCCTGCGTCGCGGTGAGCATGACGATGTCGGCGACCTCGGCGAGCGGCGAGCGCGGGAAGCTGGTCAGCGCGATCGTGGTCGCGCCCCGGCTGCTCGCCTCGGCGATCATCTCGATGGTCTCGCGGGTCTGGCCGCTGTGCGAGACGCCCAGCGCCACGTCACCGGGCTTCAGCAGCGAGGCGCTGGCCAGGCCGTTGTGCACGTCGGCCCACGCCCATGCGGCGATGCCGATGCGGTGCAGGCAGAACTGCATCTCGCCACCGACGAGGGCACTGCCGCTGGCGCCGTAGATGTCGACCCGGTCCGCCCGGGCGATGGCTTCCGCGGCGCGCTCGACCTCGGTGAGGTCCAGCAGCGAGGCGGTGTCGTGCATCGCCTGGGTGTCGGCGGCCATGATCTGGCCGAGGACACGCTGCAGGGGGTCGGTCGGCTGGATCTCGCGGCCGATGTCCATCGTCCAGCCGCCGGTCCTTGACGCGCGGCCGGTCTCGCCGGCGATGGCCAGCCGCAACTCGGCGTAGCCGACGAAGCCGAGGGCCCGGCAGAAGCGGGTCACGGTGGCCGGCGAGGTGCCGCTGCGCTCGGCGAGCTCGACGATCGTCGAGCGGGCCGCGGCGGCGGGGTCGGCGAGGATCAGCTCGGCGACCCGCTGCAGGGCGCCGGTGAGCTCGGGCAGTTGCGCCCGGACCTTCGCCAGGACGCTGTCGCCGGTGACCATGGCCGGAAAGCCGTCCATCTGGCTGGCAACGGTGCCGGAGAGGGCGCCCGTTGGGATCGACGACACGGGCGAGGCACTGACAACGGTTGGCACCGCCGTCGTGAGCTCCTCGCGAGGTGTCATGTCGCTCCCTTTCAGCAAAGTTCCTTAACTGTTAGTGGTAAAAGTTCTTACTGAGGGGCCCTTCTTGTCAAGGAGTTGGGTGAAGTTTTCAAACTGTTACCTAAGAAGTGGATCTTAAAGAGAGCTAAAAGCGCAGGTCAGAGCGGTTGGCAACATGACGGCAACACAACCGCCGACGCCCGGCGGCCCGACCAAGAAGACCAGACCCAACCGGGTGATCGTCAGGGCGAGTCGAAGATATAGCCCGTTTTGTTACATGGGGGGAACCCGGGATGATCGGCCGTTTTCATGAAGAAGGGCCGAACAGACCGATTCGGTCCGTTCGGCCCTTTCGGCCCCTTGTGAGCGCCGTCAGCCGGAAGCGCTCCCACCAGCCGTCAGTGCCCTGGTCAAAATTTCCAGCCCTTCGCGGGCTTCCTCCTCGCTCAGGTTGAGCGGCGGGCCCATCCTGATCGTCGTGCCGTACAGTCCGCCCTTGCCGACCAGCAGCCCGTCGCGCTTGCACGCCTCGAACACCGCGTTCGTCGTGGCCGCGTCGACCAGCTCGACGCCGAGCATCAGGCCCTTGCCGCGCACCTCCACCACGACCGGCGAGGAGACCGCCCGCAGCCCATCGAGCAGGATCCCGCCGAGGCGGGCCGCGTTGGCCTGCAGGTCGTGCTCGACGATGTAGTCGAGGACCGCGTTGCCGGCGGCGGTGGAGATCGGGTTGCCGCCGAACGTGGAGAACGAGATGCCCTGCACCGACTCCATCACCTCGGCGCTGCCGACCACCCCGGCCAGGGCGAAGCCGTTGCCGATGCCCTTGGCGAACGTCAGCAGGTCCGGCGTCACGCCGTGCGCCTGGTACCCCCAGAAGTGCTCCCCCGTGCGCCCCCAGCCGGTCTGCACCTCGTCGGAGATCAGCAGGATGCCGTGCTCGTCGAGGATCTCCTTCCACACCCGCAGGAGCCCGTCAGGGCCGCTGGTGAAGCCGCCGACACCCTGGATCGGCTCGGCGATCAGGCACGCGACCGGGCCCGCGGTGGTCGTGGCGAGGACCTCGCGCAGGTCCTCGGCGGCGGCCCGCAGGTAGTCCTCGTCGGACAGGCCCTTCAGCACGCCGCGCAGCCGGTCGCCGGAATGCAGGTAGCTGACGTTGAACGGGTTGAGCGGCGAGGCGGACCAGGCCCGGTTGCCGGTCACCCCGATCGTCGCCGCGGTCCGCCCGTGGTAGCTGTTGCGCACCGCGAGGATCGTGTTGCTCTGCCGCTGGTTGGTCGCCAGCTGCAGCGCGGCCTCGTTGGCCTCGCTGCCGGAGTTGGTGAAGAACACCCGGGCGTCGGGGATGCCCGACAGCCGCGCGATCTTCTCGGCGAGCTCGACCTGCTGGCGGATCAGGTACAGCGTCGACGTGTGCGCGATGCCCGTCCGCAGCTGCCGCTCGACCGCCTCGCGGACCTCCGGCACGTCGTAGCCGAGCGAGTTGGTGAGCACCCCGCCGAAGAAGTCGAGATAGCTCTTTCCGTCACTGTCCGTGACTCTTGCACCCTTGCCGGTGACGAGCTCGATCGGCTCGGCGTAGTAGATCGGCATCCAGGAGGGCATGACGCCCCGATGCCGCCTCAGTAGGTCGTCCATACCGTCCATTCTCGCGCTGGTGTTTTCACGCTGCTTCGATATGCTGACCGGCGATGTTGACGGCACGGCGACGGCTCCTCACGTTCCTGGCCACCACACTCATGCTGGTGGTCGCGTTCGCCGACCCCGCGGCGGCAGAGCCGGGCGAGGACGGTGGCAGCAACCTCACTGTCCGTCAAGCTCTGGACAAGGCTCTGGGTGAGTACAACGACGCCAAGGGCCGCCTGGACAAGTCGACGGCCGACCAGGCCGCGATCGAGGCGGACCTGGTCAAGACCCAGGCGCACCTGGCAGAGCTGGAGGTGGCCGCCGGCTCGGTCGCCAGCGCCGCGTACCGTGGCCGCCGGGTCAGCCTCGTCAACGTGATGCTCGGCAGCAACAACCCCAACGAGCTGCTGCACGACATGACCACGATCGAATACATGGTCTCCCGCGACGACAAAGCGCTGCGCGAGCTGGCCGAGACGCGCACGAAGCTGGAGCAGCAGAAGGCCGACATCGCCGCCGCGGTCGCCAACCAGCAGGCCCAGCTGAAGATCATGGAAGCGAACAAGAAGACCGCCGAGGACGCGCTGAAGAAGGCGGGCGGCGGCGGGGCCACCACCGGCGCCCCGACCGGCGGCGTGGTCACCACCAAGCCGGTCGCCCGCAATTCCGACGGGTCATACCCGAGCGAGACGTGCATCAAGGGCAACGACCCGACGACCGGCAACTGCATGTCCGCGCGCATGCGCAACGCCTACAACGAGGCCCGGCTGGCCGGCTTCACCCACTACACGTCCTGCTATCGCAGCGGCGGCGGTGGCGACCATCCGCTCGGCAAGGCGTGCGACTTCTCCGCCAACAAGAGCACGTTCGTCAACGCCCGCGCGACCGGCGACGACCTCGCCTACGGCAACAAGCTCGCCGCGTGGTGCGTGGCCAACGCGAAGAACCTCGGCGTCAAATACGTGATCTGGTACAAACGGATCTGGCAGCCCAGCAGCGGCTGGAAGTCCTACGGCGGCGACGGCACACCCGCCGGCGACCACTACAACCACGTCCACCTGTCGATGCAGTAGCTCAGTCCCGCAGCGCGTCCAGCGCCAGCAGCGCGACGTGCAGCGACAGGCACACCCGCACCGAGTCGAGATCCGCGCCCAGGACCCTGCGGATGCGGGCCAGCCGCTCGTAGAACGCCGGCCGCGACAGGTGGCTGTGCTCCGCCGCCGCCGACTTGTTCCGCCCGCACTCCAGGTAGATCCGCAGCACGCCGAGCAACTGCTCCCGCGGGTGCCGGGCGTCGTGCGCGAGCAGCGGGCCGAGCTCCTGCTCCACGAACGTCTGCAGCCGCGGCTCGTCGCGCAGCATGTGCAGCAGGCCGGGCAGGCCGACGTCGGCGAGGCGGACGACCTCACCCGGGCCCGACGCCGCGTGGCGGACCGACATCGCGACCTGGCTCGCCTCCAGCAGCGACCGGCGCGCCTCCTTCGGCGTCGCCGCCCCCTCCCCCGCCGCCACGACCACGTCACCATCGGCGAGGGCCCGGATCCGCACCGCGAGCCGCCGCAGCGCGTCCGGCTCCTCCTCGACGCTGCGCAACGCGAGCAGGATTCCCGCGTTGCCGTCGTCCAGCGCACCGGCGAGGCCGGTCAGCGCCGCCTCCCGCAACGCACGCGCCGCGGTCTCCGCACGCGCCGGACGGATCACCACGCCGATCAGATGGCGGCGCTCCAGTGGTACACCCAGCGCCCGCGCCCGCACGACCACCTCGTCGACCGGCCCGGTGTGCCGCAGCAGCGCCGCGAGCAGGGCCGTCTGCGTCTGCTGCTCGACGTCGTCGCGGCGGGTCAGCCGCACCAGCGCCAGGGTCGACGCGGCCCGCTCGATGAGGATGACGTGCCGGGTCGCGGGCGCCGCCGGCAGCCGGATCAGCAGCCGCCCCCAGTCCTGCCCGCGCGCCCCGACGACGGTGACGAGCCAGCCCGCCTCGGCGTCGTGCCCGGTCCGCCCGGGTGGCTGCACCGCCCGCGAATGCGACTCCCAGTTGGCCAGCAGCAGCTCCGCCGAGCCACCCGCGGCGTCGTACGCGAGGACCTGCCGCGACAGGTTCTCCAGCACCACCGGCGCACCAACGAGGGCCGCGGTCTGCGCGACCACCTCCGCCGGCGCCGCCCCCTCCACCGACAGGTCCGTGAACCGCTGGTGGATCTCGGCGGTGGCCCGCAGCTCGGCCAGCTGCGTGTCCACGATCATCCCGTGCACCGCCTGTGTGATCAGCACGAACGGGGTGCCCCGGTGCAGCTCGACGAGCGGAAACCCGAGCTCCTCGGCGGTGCGGACCATGACCGCCGGCAGCCGCTGCGAATAGCGCCGCCCCATCTCCACGGCGAGGCCGCACGCGCCGACGTCGGCAAGGTCGGTGATGAACCGGCGCAGCCCCGCGTCGTCTGGCGGCAGCCCGATCCCGGTGATGAGAATCAGCTCGCCGCCGCGCAGCAGGGTCGCGATGTCGGAGACCTCGGAGCTGTGCACCCACCGGACGGCCTGATCGAGGCCGCGCTCCCCCGCCACGACCCGCGGCGCACCGTTGCGCACCGGATCGAGTTCGAGCACCTCACGAACCGACGGGAACATCAGCGCGGATGCTACAACGCTTCACCCGGCCGCACCCGTGCCGATCATGCCCCGGTCATGCCCTGACCGGGCCGGCGCAACGGTTCCCGCCGTGAGACCCTGTTCGACATCATTCGTGCCGGCGACGCTCGGGGGCCGACCGTGCAGCACGTATACGTGGCGCTGGAGCGGGACGCGGACGGTTACCCGCCGTTCGAGGCCGAGGAGATCGACGCCGTCGAGGTCGGCCGGGGCCGGTTCCGGATCGAGGGGATCCCGGTGTTCGTCTACGGGATGGCCCGCGGTGACGTGGTCCGGGTCAAGCGGACCCGCGGCGACGATCGGCTCTGGGTCACCGCGGTGGTGTCGAACAGCGAGCACTGGACGTCCCGGGTCGTGCCGGTCGACAGGACCACGCTCGAGCAGGTGGCGCAGCAGTTCGTGGCGCTGGGCTGCGACGCGCACGCCACGGCGTTCGGGATGGTCGCCGTGGACGTTCCCGCCTCGGTCCGGGCCGCGACCGTCGTCGAGGTGCTGCGGCACGGGCAGGACGCCGGCATCTGGCACTACGACATGGGCGTCGCGCCCGCCTGACGCCGCGGGCCGGGTGAGGTCGAGGACGCGAAGGCGAAACTGCTGTCCCTCGGCCCCAAGGCCGTCGCCCGCCTGCCGTGAAACGGTCCGAGGCGGCACCGCGCGGTCATCCGGTCGGCCGACCGTGTGCCGGGGGAACTTCCATTAAGGTCGCCGCGTGGTGCTGCCTCTGGTCGATGCGAAGTATGTGGTTGGCCTGGACCTCGGCGACGGGGAGAGCACGATCGCGTGGCGGGCGGTCGACGGGGACGGTCCGGTCGAGGTGTTCCGGCGCGGCAACGGCGAGGTCGGTGTCCTCAGCGCGCTGGGGACGCGGCCCCCGACCGGGCGGGTCATCGGTGTGGACGCCGTGGCCACGCCCGACGTGGTGCATTTCGCGGTCAACTTCAAGCAGCGCCCGCTCGGCAAGCAGGTCATGAGCCCGCCGTACGTGGTGTTCGCCCGCACGCTGCTCAACGAGTTCTTCGCCCGCCATCCGGCGGTCCGGTCCGGGTGCGTTGTCTACATCGGACACCCGTCGGGGTGGCCCGCGCATGCGGTGAAGCTGTACCGGGAGTATCTCGACCAGCTCGGCGACAAGGGCGGGCGGGTCGAGGTCGTGTCCGAGGCGCATTCGGCGCTCGTCCACGCCGCCGACCGGTCCGGGCGGTTGCCGGCCCATGACCGCACCGTGCTCGTCGTCGACATCGGGTCCTCGACCACCGACCTGACCCTGGTCGCCGATGGCGAGCCGCGCAACCTGCCGCTCGGCGTCGACCTCGGCGGTGCGGCCATCGACCGCGCGGTCGCCGCCGAGCTGCGGGTGCGCGCCGCCGGGCCGGAGTTCGACCGGGCGCTGGCGTCCGACGGTGGTGAGGACTTCCTCCGGCTGGTCGCGCGGCGGATCAAGGAGGGGACGCCGAACGACCTGTTCGGGTGCGACCCGCGGTGGCGGCCGCTGCTGGACGGCGGCGTCCACGCGGCCCGGCGCCTGGACCTCGGCCCGATCCTGGACGAGTGGGCCGGCCGGTTCCGGGAGCTCCTGCGGCAGGCCCGGCAGCAGTACGTCCACACACCACCGGACCAGATCATCCTCACCGGCGGCGGGTCCCGCCTGCCGTTCGCCCGCGGTGTGTGCGCCGCGGTGTTCCCCGAGGCGCGCGTGGACAACGACCCGGAGCCGCAGCTGTCGGTCGCCCGCGGGCTCGTCGTCAACGGCCGCTACCGGGTACGGGTGGCCCGCTTCCGCCGGGACGTCGGCGCGGTCGTCGCCGGCAAGGAACTGGCCGGGACCCTGGAGCGGGAGGTGGACGACGCGTTCGAGGCGATCCGCGCTGCGCTGCTCGCCCAGGCCGAGACGGACCGGGACTTCCTGGCATCCGCGTTCCTCTTCGGCGAGCCGGCCGAGGAGATCTCCTCGGCCGCCGACTACACCCGGTCCCTCGTCGGCGAACACCTGGAGGAGCGTGTCCGCCAGGTCAACCGGGACCTCGTGCCGCGGTTCCGGGAGGTGTGCCGCCGCCACGGCCTCCCGGCCGACCTCGAGATCGCCGTGCCCGAGCTGCACGACGTCGTGTTCGCCGAGCTGGCCGAGGCCGTCCAGGCGCCGCTGGCCACGATCCGCGAACAGCAGCGCACCCCGCCCGCAGCCGCGCCGAGCGGCCCCACGCCCATGCGGCCGGTGGTGGTCTTCCCCAACAAGGTCGAACGCGGCGTCCAGAACGCGCAGGCCGCCGCTTCGTTCATCCCGCTGGTGATCCAGATCGGCGGGGGCATTTGGGACTGGACCCAACGGCGGAAGGCACGCCGCGAACTGCGGGAGGCCATCCTGTCGGTGCAACTGACGGCGCAGAGCAGGCAGGCGATCGTCGCCCGGGTCCGCACCGCCGTCGCCAGGCCGCTGGAGGACAAGGCGGCGCAGGTCGAGCGGGCGCTCGCCTGAAACCGTCAGGCCGTCAGGTCGAGGATGCGGGCCGAGTGCGTCCGGCTACCGCAGGCGACGGCCAGCCAGGCGGCGGCGGGTGAGTACGCGACGCCCCAGATCTGGCCGCCGTGGTCCTTGAACCGGTGCAGTTGCTCGCCGGTGGCGGCGTCCCAGACGCGGACGGTGCGGTCGTCCCCGCCGCTGGCGACCTGCCGGCCGTCGCGGCTGACCGCCACCGTCCAGACCTTCTCGACGTGGCCGGTCAGCACGCGTTCGGTGGTGCCGTCGGCGGTCCGCCACAGCCGGACCGTGTGGTCCCGGCCGGCGCTGGCGAGCCGGTCGCCGGTCGGCGAGAAGGCGACCGCGGCGACCCCGTCGGTGTGCCCGGCGAGGGTCGTGACCGGCCGGAGGGCCTGGGCGTCCCACAGCACGACCTGGCCGTCGGCGCCGGCGGTGGCGAGCAGCCGTCCGGTCGGGTCGGCGGCGATGCCCTGGACGGCCTCGGCGTGCGGCACGGCGAGGTCGAGGCGGTGCCCGGCGGCGTCCCAGACCCGCAGCATGGTGTCCTCGCCGACGGACAGCAGCCTCGGCCCGGCGAAGACCATGCCGTTGACGTCCTGGGTGGGGCCGTCAAGGGTGCGGATCAGCTCGCCGCTGAACGGGTCCCACAGCCGGACGGTCGCCTCCCAGCCGGCGGTGGCCAGGACCCGGCCGTCGCCGCGGTAGGCCACCGCGCTCAGCAGGCCGTCGCCGCTTCGCATCGTGTGGACCGTCGCGCCGGTGCGGGCGTTCCAGACGTGCAGGCCGCCGTCGGCCGTGCCGCCGGCGACGTGGAAGCCGTCGGGCGAGAACGCGATGCTGCTGACCGTGCCGCCGGCGGGGAGGTCCCGGGCCGGGACCGCGGCCTGCGGGGTGCGCGGCGCGACCTGCTCGGCGAGGTCGTCGTCGTGCCCGGCCAGCCGCCGCAGGCCCGCCACGTAGCGCCGCCCGGGCATCGCGGCACCCTGGACGGCCTCGTGGTGCAGGTCGTCGAGGCGCTGGAACGACGCGCCCTCCAGCAGGACCGGCCGGACCGGCCGGTTGGCCGCGACGGCCCAGTCGATCTCCCGGTTCACCCACTCCGACGCCTCGGCCGGTGGCGTCATGACCACGACGAACGCGTCGCACGACTCGACCCGGTGCCGGACCACGCGGCGCCAGTCGTCGCCGTTGCGCAGCTCGTCGTCGTACCAGACGTCGAGCCCGCTGCCCAGAAGGTGCCCGGCCAGCGCCTGCACGTAGTGGCTGTCGGCCCGGCTGTAGCTGATGAACACGTAGCCCACGCATCACATGTACCAGGCGGGCGCGAGTCCTCCGAACCGGCGTGGATCACCTCACCGTCACGGATCGATCTCGCTCCGCTCTTCGGCCAACGATCTGGGCTCGCGAAGCGGTGCGCCGTAGCGTTCGCACCGTGACGGAGGATGTCAAGATCCGGTACTCGGCGTTCATCTCCTACAGTCGCAACGCAGATCGTGAACTGGCGCCCGCGCTCCAGCAAGGGTTGCAGCAGTTCGCGAAGCCGTGGCACCGGCTCCGGGCACTCCGGGTGTTCCGCGACGACGCCAGCCTGTCGGCGAACCCGGGCCTCTGGACGTCGCTGCAGACCGCGATGGACGGCGCCGAGTACTTCGTCCTGCTCGCCTCGCCGGAGGCGGCCGCGTCCGAGTGGGTCGACAAGGAGGTGCGGCACTGGCTGGCGCACAAGTCGGCGGACCACATCCTGATCGCGTTGACCGACGGCGGCCTGCGGTGGGCCGGCGACGACTTCGACCGCGAAGGCTCCCCCAGCCTGCCGCCGACGTTGTTCGGCGCGTTCCGGGAGGAGCCCCGCTGGGTCGACCTGCGCGACTTCGGCCCCGACCAGGTGAGCCTGCAGCTGCCGGCCTTCCGCGACAAGGTCGCCGACCTCGCCGCGCCGATGCACGGCCTGCCGAAGGACGAGATGCTCGGCGAGGACGTCACCCAGCACGCGCGCACCCGCCGCCTGGTCCGCGGCACGATCGCCGTCCTGGTCACCCTGACCCTCCTGGCGTCGGCCGCGGCGGTCGTCGCGTTCATCCAGCAGCGCGAGGCCCGCGCCCAGCAACGCATCGCGCAGGAGCAGCAACGCATCGCGGTGAGCCGGCAGCTCGCCGCCCAGGCCGAGAGCCTGCGCGCGGCCGATCCCCGCACCGCACTGCGCCTGGGCGTCGCCGCGCGGGCGATGCACGCCGACTCCACCACCGACGCCAGCCTGCTGCAGATCCTGACCGCCACCCGCTACCGGGCCACGGTCGCGTTGCAGGACAGCAGTTGGGTGACGTCGATCGCGTACAGCCGGGACGGCAAACTCGCCGCGGTGCTGGCCCACTACGGCGAGGCGCGCATCTACGCGGTCGCCGAGGACGGCACGTTCCGCCAGCTCGGCGAGCCGATCCAGAATCCGAGCGGCGGCGGCTTCGCCGAGGGCATCGCGTTCAGCCCGGACGGCAACACCCTCGTCATCGCCGGGCTGCCGTCCAGCGTCTGGGACATCACCGACCCCGCGAACCCGCAGGAGGCCGCCACGATCAACGACGAGCACAGCGACGGGTCGATCTGCGCGCTCTTCATCCCCGGCACCAGCACGCTCGTGCTCGGCGACAGCCTCGGCACCTTCCTGCTGTACGACCTGTCGTCACGGGGGAACCCCCGCCCCCTGTCGTACGCTTCGACGGACGTCTCCTGGATCACCGCCGCCGCGCTGGACGCCGACGGCGACACCCTGGCGATCGGTGGCCGCGAGGGAGAGCTGGAACTCTGGAACATCGGCCAGCGGTCGAACCCCACGCGGCTCGTCGCGGCGCCGAAGCAGAAGGCCGCGGTGCGGTCGCTGGGGCTCACGCCCGGCGGTGCCGACGTCGTCGCGTCCTACGAGGACGGCACCGTCGTCGACTGGTACCGCTCCGCCGCCGCCACGTCCTTCACCCGGGGCCCGAACGTGCGGACCGCGACCTCGGCCGGCGTCACCATGGTCGCGCTGCCGAACAGCTCGTCGACCGTCACCGCCCTCGCCGAGGCCGACGGTACGGTGGCCTACTGGGACCTGGTGAGCAGCCTTTCGACCGCGACACGGTTCGAGCCGCCCCGCGCGGGCTCCCGCCAGCTCACGCCGGGCTCGGCGGGGCCGGTGACGCTCGCACCGTCCGGCCGCACGCTCACCAGCGGCGGCAACGACAGCGGCGGCGAACGCGTCGTCGTCTGGGACGTCGTCCACCGCGCCGCCCCGGCCCAGCTGAGCTGGTCGACCGATGTCGGCGAGTCCCAGGAACGCCGGCCGACCCTGCAGACCTCGGCCCGGGGCCCGGTCCTCGCGATCGACACCGGCTCCGGGGTCACCACGTGGCAGCTCTCGACGGAGGGGGTCCCGACCTCCAAGGGACCCCAGTTCTCCGGCCACGAACCGGTCCTGTCGCCCGACGGCACGTTGATCGCGACCAGCGACGGCAAGGGCACCGTGACGCTGTCCTCGATGGCGACCGGCTCGTCGGCGCGGGTGACGGGGTCCGTGGCCGCGTTCACCACCGACGGCCGCCGGCTCGTCACCGACGTCGGTGTCTTCGACATCGGCGACCCGATGCAGCCACGCAGCGTCGGTACGCCACTGGTCTGGCCGCACGCATCCGCATCCGCGTCGGCGTCCGTGTCGGCATCCGCCGGTGCTGAGGACGGCGACGGCGAGGAGCGCGACTCGACGTCGCCCGTGATGGTCACGTCCGACGGGCGGACGATCCTCAGCGCCGACTCGGCGCAGTACTCGATGGGCGGCGGCCGCACGAGCGTCCGGGTCTCGGTCGTCGGCAACGACGGCGTCGTCCGGCATCGCGGCCGGATGCTGACGTCCGACACCGACTCCCCGGGCACGCTGGCGCTGTCACCGGACGGGCGCACCCTGACCCTGGCCAACGCGAGCGGCGCGATCACGCTGTACGACCTCACCGGCCCGGTGTTCCCGGCGCCGTTCGGCGAGCCGATCCGCCTCGGCGGCACGGTCGCCACCGGCGAGGAGGACGGCGCCGTGACCGTGGCATTCTCCCAGGACTCCACGATGCTCGCGATCGCCAGCCCGGACGCGGTGACACTGTGGAGCATCGCCGACCGCGAGCGGCCGAGGCTGCTCGGCGCGCCGTTCACCGGGCTCGGCGGACCGGCGGTGACGCTGGCGTTCTCGCCGCAGGACCGGACGCTGTTCGCCGCCGACGAGAAGGGCCGGGTCGTCGGGTGGAGCCTGGCGGCGTTCAACGAGCTGCGCCGTGACCCGTCCGCCCAGGCGTGCGCGCTCACCGGACAGGGCCTGGAGCCGGAGGAATGGGCGCGCTACATCAGCGGCGTCACCTACCGGAAGACCTGCTGAACAACCCCGTCCACGCTGCTTCCCGTCGAGCGCTCGCGCCGGCATGTCCGACGCCACGGCAGAATCGACCGACGTAGAACTGCGCACCGGTGGGATCCACCGAACGGGCCGTTCATCGGCGAAGCTGCGTCACCGGCGGTCGAACCGCGTTTGCGGCGGCTGCCGCGGGGCAGTGAAATCGTGGAGAGACTGCCATGCGGGGAGAGCGCGAGCGCCGGAGGGATGGCGCCTTCGCCCCGCCACCCGCTGAGGATCTGACCGTCGCCGACACGTCGCTGGTCGGTCTTCATGATCGCCGCGACCGGCCTTGCCGTCACGCATCTGATGTTCGGGTCCGGCGGTGGCGTCCTGTCCGGCGGGCTCCTGGGTCCCGGACGGTGGGTGCCCGGCGCGACCGCGTCGACCCTGACCGTGCTCGTCCTGACCATGTACTCCCTCGCCGACCTGCGGCGGACCTGGGTGGTGCCGCCCTCGGCGTCGTCGGTGCGGTGGTGGCGATCCCGGCCGCTGCGGCGCTCCGCCTGCCGCTGGTGGAGATCGTGTTCCCGCGGCTGGACCGCGGAACACGGCTGAACCGTCGACGCGCGGTGTGGGGGAAGGGGAGGAGGCCGGTGTGGCGCCGGTGGGCTCGTACGGCAGTGGCCGGTAGCGACGGTCATCGCCCTGCTCCTTGTCGTCTGGGTCAACCGGGCGGACCTGCCGGCTGCGGTCCGGGCTCTCCGTGGCGCCGATCCGAAGTGGCTGGCGGGCGGATTGCTGACGCTGACCGTCTGGTGGTCGGCCTGGGCCCTGCTGTACCTGTCGTGCCGCCGGATCACCCGGGCGGGCGGCTACCGGGAGTTCCGGTGGCTGGTTCCAGTGGTGGTGGGTGCCGTCGCGGCCAACCTGGTGGTGAAGTCCGGCGGGCTGGCCGGGCTCGCGCTGTTCTTGGACGACGGGCACCGCCGACGGCTGGCGCCCGGCCGGGTCGGCAGTGCGTACGTGCTCGCCGCCGTTCTGGCGGAGGGGGCGTTCTTCGTGACGCTGATGGCCGGGATCTCGGTGGTGTGGGCGTCGGCGCGGCTCACCCGTGCGGAAGCCGCCGCCGTGACGGTCTTCCTGGCGTTCCTGGTCGCGCGGGCCGGTCTGCTGCTGGCGGTGATCCGCAGCCGGGAGGCGTTCGTCCGGATGTGGGGCGTCCCCGCCCGCTGGCGTGACCGGCTGCTGCGGCGTCCGGCCACGGGGTGCGACCCTTCGAAGGCGAACGAGGTATACGACGCGGTGGCGGTGCTGCGCGCCCGGCCGTTGACCGGGCTGCCGCCGTTCGGGTTCGCCCTCGGCGTCGACGCACTCGGGGTGGCAATGCTGTGGACAGCGCTGGCCGCGGTGGGTGGCGGCAACCGGCCGCTCGTGGCGCTGGTCGCGTATGCGATCTCCGCGGTGTTCGGCATCGTCGGATTCCTGCCTGGCGGGCTCGGCTTCGTCGAGGTCGGCTCAGCGGCCGTGATGGTCTCGTTCGGTGTGCCGGTCGCGGTCGCCGCCGCGGCGGTCGTCGTGTTCCGGCTGTGGGAGTTCTGGCTTCCCTTGGCCGTCGGCGCGGTGGCGGTGTGGTGGCTGAACCGGCGCCGGCCGGGACCTGCGGATCGGCCGGGCGGGTCGGGACCCGGTGCGGATGAGGCGTTCAGGTGAACGACGCGTTGAGCTCCCCCGGCCGGTGGGCGCGCCGCGGGTGCGCCGGGGCCGCACTGCTGCTCGCGCTCATCGACCTGGCGTCGGCGGCCGCGGTGGTGTCCCCCGCAGCCGTGCCGCACCGCTCGGTGCCGTATGCGGTCGCCGCGCTGGTCGGTGCGCACTACGTCCTGCTGGCCTCCGGGGTCTGCCTGCTGCTGGTGGTGTGGGCGCTGCTGCGCGGCAAGCGGGCGGCGTGGTGGGTCGCGCTGCTCGCCGCGGCAGCGTCCCTCCCCGGCCGTTATGTCGGGCCGGGGCAGTGGTCACGGCTGGTGGCCGCCGCCGGCCTGATGCTGCTGTTGCTGATCTTCCGGAAGGCATTCGTCGCCCGGTCGGATCCCGCGCTCCTGCGCCGTGGACTGGCGGTCCTGGTGGCCGGCGAGATCGCGGTGTTCGCGTACGCGGTGCTCGGCCTGTCCCGGCTGGAACCCGACTTCCGTGACCGCGAGACGGTCGGCTCGGCGATCGTCGACGCGCTGCGGCTGCTGTTCCTCCTGCCGGTGAGCGTCGAACCGGTCACCGGACACGGGCGGTGGTTCATGGAGTCGGCCCGTACGGCGGCCCTGAGCGTGGCGGTGCTGGGGCTCACCTGGCTGGTCGCGACGGTGATCGGCCGGCCCGGGCACGACCGGGAGCGCAGGCGGGTGCGGCAGCTGCTGGACCGCTACGCCGGCACCGCGCTCGCCCATTTCCACCTGCTCGACGACAAGGCCTGGGTGATCACCGCCGACGGCCAGGCCTTCGTCGGCTACAAGGTGGTCGGCACCACGGCGGTGGCGCTGGGCGAGCCGATCGGCCGCGGCGACTCGGTGCTGTCGGCGGCCCGCGACTTCGCCCAGCTGTGCGCGCTCAACGGCTGGAACCCGGTGTTCCATCAGGTGACCGGCGAGGGCCTGCCCGCGCTGGCCGCCACGGGGTGGAAGGCCCTGAAGATCGGCGAGGAGGCGATCGTCGACCTGGCGGCATTCGACCTGCGACGCCCGGAGTACAAGGGGATCCGGTCGGCGGTGCGTCGCTGCGAACGTGCCGGGTACCACGTGGTCGACCTGCCGCACCCGGTCGATGGCGCCACCCTGGCCGAACTGCGCAAGGTGTCCGACGCCTGGCTGGCCTCCGGCGGTCATCGCGAACGGACCTTCACGCTCGGGCGGTTCGACCGCGAGTACCTCAGGACGACCCCGATCGTGGCGGTGCTCGACACCGGCGGACGCATCCAGGCGTTCGCGAACATCGTGCCCACATACCGGTCGCGGGATGCCACCTTCGACCTGATGCGCCGTCGGCCCGATGCGGTCAACGGGGTCGTCGAGCAGCTGTTCGTGGCGCTCATCGAGCGGTTCCGGGCGGCCGGGTACGCCGGCCTGAACCTGGGGCTGGCGCCGCTGTCCGGCGCGGGTTCCAGCCTGTCGCTGCCCGACCGGGTTCTCCAGCTGATCTATACGCACGCCGGTGCGGCGTTCAACTTCGCCGGCCTGCGCGCGTTCAAGGCCAAGTGGCATCCCCGGTGGGAGCCGCGGTACCTCGTCCACCGCTCCGACGCGCGGCTGCTCGTCAGCGCCGCAGCACTCGTGCGCGCCGGAGAGCTGCCCGACCCGCGCTCGCCGATCGGCCGGCTGACGCGGCTGCTGCGGCGCATGCCGGTGACCACGGCGTTCCTCCTGCTCCAAGCGTGGATCATGACGGCGACCGCGCTCGACCCGGACACCCACGGGCAACTGATCCACCACTTCGGCCTTGCCTGGCGCGATCTGCAGGGCGGTCAGTTGTGGCGCCTGGTGTCGGCCCCGCTCATCCAGACGGAACCCGGCTGGGTCTGGTCGGTGGTGTGGCTGCTGCTCGCGTTCCTGCCGCTGGCCGAGTGGCGCCTCGGCTCCCGCCGGACCGTGCTGGTCTTCTTCGCCGCGGACGTCGTCGCGACGCTGTTGGTCCTGCTCGCCCTCCGGCTGGAGGCTGCCGCCGGGTGCACCGGCGCGGCGCGGTTCCTCGCCGAACGCGACGCCGGCTCCTCGGCCGGCAGTTGGGCGCTGGCCGCCGCGGTGGCCTGGAGCCTTACCGGCAGGGCGCGGCTGCTCGCCGTCGCCGGAGTCCTCGCGACGCTGGGCGTTGCGGTGGCGACCCACCGCCAGCTCTTCGACGTCCAGCATCTGGTCGCGGCGCTCGTCACGTTCGCCGCCTGTGCCCTTGTCCCGTCATGGCGCCGGATGTGGGCCGGACGCGCCGGCGTGGCCGCCCGCCGGTGGATCGGGCGATCACCGTAGAAGTTCCCGCCATGCCGGGGTTTCGGGCGGGCGGTGCCGCGGTATCTGGCCGGGACGGGCCCGCTGACGTGGCGTCACGGCCCGCCACCGACCTGGTGAGGTGTGCCGTGCAGGATGCGGGCGGCACGGCCGGCCGGGCGTCCTCAGGCTCCGGCTTCCTGCGGCGCGAAGTGGGGCTGTGGGGCCTGACCTTCGTGTCGCTGGGCTCGATCATCGGCTCTGGCTGGCTGCTCGGCGCGCTGTCCGCGGCGCAGACCGCCGGGCCCGCGTCCCTCATCTCCTGGCTGCTCGCCGGTGGGATGCTCGCGCTGCTCGCCTTGGTCCACGCGGAGCTCGGCACCACCTACCCGGTCGCCGGCGGCACCGCACGGTTCCCCGGGTTCGCGTTCGGCGCCCTCGCCGGACTCACCGCGGGCTGGGCCGCCTGGCTGCAGGCCGTGACGATCGCGCCGATCGAGGTGGAGGCGAGCCTGCAGTACCTCGACAACATCGGCTGGGTGCGCAGCCACCTCGGCCTCCTGCACGCCGACGGCACGCTGTCACCGGTCGGGCTGGGCTTCGCCACCCTGCTCATGCTGCTGTTCACCGTGATCAACATGCTGGGGGTGCGGCGGCTCACCAGGAGCAACACCACCGTCGTGCTCTGGAAGCTCGCGATACCGGTGCTCACCGTCATCGTCGTGGCCGCGCTGACCTTCCAACCGTCCAACTTCACCGCGGGCGGCGGATTCAGCCCGTACGGCGCCCATGGCATCTTCGCCGCGCTGCCCGCCGGTGTCGTCTTCTCCCTGCAGGGCTTCGAACAGGCGATCCAGCTGGGCGGGGAGGCGCGCAACCCGCAACGCGACCTGTCCCGCGCCGTGATCCTGGCCATGCTGATCGGAACAGTGCTGTACATCCTGCTGCAGATCGTCTTCATCGGCGGCCTGGATCCGCGCAACCTCGCCGGCGGCTGGGCGCATCCGGTGGGCGCCGGGGACTTCGGCCCGTATGCGACCATCGCCGCCGCGGCGGGCGCCGGCTGGCTGGCCATGCTGCTGTACGCCGACGCGTTCGTCTCACCCGCAGGGACAGGACTGGTCTACGTCGGCGCCTCGGCCCGGCTCTCCTACGCGATGGCCCGGCAGGGCACCCTGCCGCCGGCGCTGAGCTCCGTCAGCCGCCGCGGCGTGCCGCTGTACTCGATCGCGCTGGCGTTCGTCGTAGGAGAACTGGCCTTCCTGCCGTACCCCAGCTGGCAGTCGCTCGTCGGGCTCACCACGTCGGCGACCGCGATCATGTACGCGTTCGCGCCCGTGTCGCTGACCGCGCTGCACCGGCGTGATCCCCAGCGCCACCGCCCCTATCGGGTGCCCGCCGCCAGGATCGCCGCACCCGCGGCCTTCGTCGCGGCGAACCTGGTGATCTACTGGGGCGGCTTCGAGGCGACCTGGAAGCTCCTGCTGGCGATCGGCGCGGGGCTGGCACTCTTCGCGATCACCGTGGCGTACACCCCCGAACGGGAACGGCCCGCCGTCGACTGGCGCGCGTCGTCGTGGATCTGGCCCTGGCTCATCGGGCTCACCCTCATCGGGTTCCTCGGCCGGTACGGGCGCGGCGCACGCCTGTGGCTGCCCGGCTGGATCGACCTGCTCGTGGTCGTCGTCTTCAGCCTGGCGGTCTTCGCCTACGCCGTCAGCGTGGCGATGGATGGTGAACGGGTGCGGGCCGCGGTTGACCGGGAAAGGCACGAACTCGCCACCACGCCGGAGCGCGACGCACCGTGACGATGTCAGGACTGCTGATCCTGATCCTGATCCGGGTCCGGAGGCACCCGGTCCCGGGCGGCATCGGGCACCGGGGTGCCACCGGTCCGGGTGAGCGCGCGGGTCAGTGCCGGCTGGCCGGCCGGGTCGGTCAGCAGCAGGACCACGCCCCGCCCGGTTGGTAGGGCGCGCATCGTCCTCTCCACGGTGGTGTCGCTGAGGCCGGCGTCGTGCCGGCGCGCCACCACCGCGACTACGACCGCGCCGATGACCAGACCGGTCATCGGGAGGCCGACGAACGTGCCCAGCACCACCCCCCAGGCGCCGCCGGCGAGGGTGCCGTCGATCGCGTTCATGTCCCGGGTCTCCTGCACGTGTATCCGGTCCGCCTGGTCGGACCAGGCGACCGCGGCGTCGTCGAGGCACACCGGACGGTGCCGGGGCAGACGCAGCGCCGTGATCAGTGCCGCGCGGGCCTGCGTCACGTCGTCGAACGAGCAGGCCACGGTCTGGTCCGCGCGCAGCAGGGCCGGGCGGCGCAGGCGCCCGGCCAGCGGACGCCGCCGCATCTGCCAACCGGCGACGAAGCCCAGGAGGACGGCCAGCAGGTGCCCGATATCGGTGAAGGTGCTTCCGTCCAGCAACGGCACGACCACGACCACGATTGCCAACGGCACCAGGTAGCGCCGTGCACGCACGGGCAGGGTGACCGCGAGCGCGCCGCCGACGGCGTGCGAGCCGTAGCTCGTGCCCACATCACTGGCCATGGTGATCGCGCCGCCCAACCAGCCGCCGCGGACGCCCGTCAGCAACAGCCCGTACACGAGGCAGCTTGTCACAGCGTTGGACACGAAGAACACCACGAGCAGTCGTCGCCACCCCCACAGCACCTCGGCCACCGACAGGAGCAGCAGCAGCGGGATCATCGCACCCACGCCGGCCCGCTCGTCGAGCACGAAGGGGCTGGTGACCAACGTCCAGATCCGGTGGTGTTGCAGGTTGACCACGTTGGTGGAGTTGGCGAGGACGATCTGGCTGCGGATCTCCGCACTGACGGCGTGGTCGAGGATGACATCGATGACAATGACAGTCAGTACGTACAGTGGGGCGAACCGCACTCGCGTCAGGAACGACAGGAAGACCCCCGTCTTGGCTGACCAGCCCGCCGCAGCGTCAAGCGCGTCGGCGAGGTCGCCGCCAGGCAGGTAGGAGGCCGGTACAAGGCCAGGTAGATCCTTGTACAACCGGCACCGGCTTCGCACGCCCATGAGATGCAACCTATCCGGATGATCTTCTGTCGAGCGTACTGTCGCCGGCCACGGCGCTCGCCGCGTCATCCTCGCCGGCCGGGCCGGGCTCACCCCGCCGTCTCGGGACAGGCGGCGTCCAGATCTGCCCGGCGCCAAGGCACAATCGAGCGGGTGTTGACCTTCGAGACTCTCACCGATCCAGAGGATGAGCGGATCGGTGACTACCGGGCGCTCACCGATGTCGAACTCCGCACCCGGTGGGAGCCGCCGAACGGGCTGTTCATCGCCGAAGGCGAGCTGGTGATCCGCCGGGCGCTGCGGGCCGGGTACCGGCTGCGCTCCGTCCTCGTCGACGGCAAGCGCGTCGGTCAGCTCGCCGACCTGCCCCTCGCCGGCGCGCCCGTCTACGCCGCGGACCAGGTGGTGCTCGAGGCCATCACCGGGTTCCACGTGCACCGCGGCGTCCTCGCCTCGTTCCACCGGGTCCCGGAACGCACCGCCGGCGATGTGCTCGCATCAGCCAACCGGATCGCAATCCTCGAAGACATCAACAACCACACCAATGTCGGCGCACTCTTCAGAAGCGCGGCAGCACTCGGCATGGACGCCGTGCTCCTGTCGCCGTCATGCGCGGACCCGCTGTACCGGCGCAGCGTCCGGGTCAGCATGGGCGAGGTCTTCGCCATTCCCTATGCGCGGCTGGAGCCGTGGCCGGACGGGCTCACCCAGGTGCAGGAGGCCGGCTTCACCGTTCTGGCGCTCACCCCGGCACCCGACGCGGTGCCGATCCAACGCCTCACGCCGGCACAACGCGCCCGGCCGGCGCTCCTCCTCGGCGCCGAAGGGGCCGGCCTGACGGTCAAGGCACTCGAAGCCGCCGATGCCCGAGTCGTCATCCCGATGCACCGAGGGGTCGACTCGCTCAACGTCGCAAACGCGGCAGCGATCGCGTTCTGGGAACTGACTCGAGGCGAGATCGAATAACGGGTGAGGAGTGACTGAGATGGCGGAGCGTCGCAACGGTCAGGTGGTCACCTTCTACTCGTTCACGGGCGGCACCGGCCGCACGATGGCCGTGGCCAACGTCGCCTGGATCCTGGCCGCGCACGGCCACCGGGTGCTCGCGGTCGACTGGGACCTGGAGTCACCGGGGCTGCACCGGTTCTTCCGCCCGTTCATCACCGGCAGCATGCTGGCCGGCACGGGCGGCGTCATCGACCTGATCCGCGGGTACGAGGGTGCCGCGCGGGAGGCGTCGCGGCTGGACCCCGACGCGCCGGGCCGGCTCGACCACACCCGCTACGCGCGGGTCAGCCAGGAGGCGTTCAGCGTCACCTGGGAGTTCGGCAACGGCGGCGTGCTGGACTTCCTGTCCGCCGGGCGCCGCAGCCACCACTACAACCGGTCGGTCTCGGGGCTCAACTGGGACGACTTCTATGAGGAGCTCGACGGCGGCTCGTTCTTCACCGCGCTGCGCGAGGACATGAAGGCCAACTACGACTACACGCTCATCGACAGCCGTGCCGGCCTCAGCGACGTCGCGGACATCTGCACCGTGCACCTGCCGGACACCCTCGTCACCTGCTTCACCCCGAGCGAGCAGAGCATCGAGGGCGCGGCCGAGGTCGCGCAGGCCATCGGCCGCAAGACCATCCGCACGGACCCGCCGTCCTCCTCGTCCACTCCGCGCCGCATCCGCGTGCTGCCGGTGCCGATGCGGATCGACCCGGCCGAGCAGACGAAGGCCGAGACCGGCAGGCTCGTGGCGAAGCAACGGTTCGCCGGCCTGCCGGGCGGGCTCAGCGAGACCGAACGCGACCGGTACTGGACGGCAGTCGAGGTGCCGTACCGGGCCTTCTACGCCTACGAGGAGACCCTCGCGACGTTCGAGGACGAACCCGGGCGGCCCGGCACGCTGCTGGCCGCTTCGACCCGCTCGTGGCCGCCGACCGGATCCTGCGGCTGGTCGGCGTCGCGCCGCCGACGCCCGACCTCCTCATCGGCGCGCCCCGCTTCCCGGCCCAGCCGCCGGAGGTGATGCAGGCACCTGCCCGCAACCTGCGGTTCACGGGCCGGGAGGCCGAGCTGGACACGCTGCGCGAGCGGCTGAGGGGGGACAGCGCGTCGGCGGTCCCGGTCGGGCTGCACGGCCTCGGCGGGATCGGCAAGTCCCAGCTGGCGATCGAGTACGCGAACCGGTACCGCAACGCGTACAACGCCGTCTGGTGGATCGACGCGGACGTCGCCACCGCCGAGGTCGACGAGCAGCTGCAGCAGCTCGGCCGGCGGATGGGCATCCCCATGCCCGGCGGCACGACCGAGGCAGCGCAGGCGGTGCGGCAGGCGCTGACGCGCGGCGAGCCGTACGCCCGGTGGCTGCTGGTGTTCGACAACGCCGAGGACCCGTCCACGATCGAAGGACGGCTGCCGGCCGGCCGCGGGCACGTCATCGTCATCGCCCGGACGACCGTCTGGGGCGAGCAGGCCATGCTCATCCCCGTCGAAGCGTTCACCCGGCAGGAAAGCGTCATGCATCTGCGCTCCCGCCTGCCGGGCCTCGGCGACGCGGACGCCGCCCGCATCGCCGAGCTGCTGGGTGACCTGCCCATCGCCATCGCCGCCGCCGCGGCGTGGCTCGACGAGACCGGCCGCGCAAATGAATCTGGCCGTCGTCGAGGCCGACGACCAGAACTACGAAACAGCCCGGAGCCTGATGGCGACCGCCGCCGCGGACCTCGCCGAGGTGCTCGGCCCCGAGCACCCGCACACCCTGCGGTGCGAGGCGAATCGGGCCATCATCGACCTGCGCGTGCACGGCCACGCCTACCAGGAGCAGGTGAACATCGCGATCGACGCGTTCGCCGACCGGGTCGGCCGGGCGCATCCGGCGGTGCAGGCGCTGCGCCGCGGCCGTCTCCTGCGCCGTGTCATCGAGCCCCACCCGTTCTAAAGGGCAGGTTCAGCCGTCCAGGACCACCGTCCCACCTCGGGAGGCCGCGATGCGCCCACAGGACCATGCCTACGAACTCGTGCTTCGTGGCGCGATCCCGTTCGTATTGGCGCCGGTGGGCGCGTCGCCGACGACTACTGCGCCGCTGTCTACGACCTCACTGCCTTCACCGGGCCGAGCTGAAGACCAGGCGCTGACCGGGGCGCAGCGGGAGCGGACGGCGCTGCTGCTCGGCGCCGAGGGCCCCGGCCTGTCGGCGGGGTCCCTCGGCGCGAGTGACGTGCGGGTGGTGATCCCGATACGCAACGGCGGCGGCTGTCGCGTTCTGGGAGCTGTGGCGCTAGCGCTCCAGCTCGCGGGCCGGCTCGTCGTCCAGGGCCGCCAGGTCCTGGGCGGTGATCTCGGCGGCGACGCTCTTCGGGTTGCCGGAGACCTGTGCGGCGGCCGCCGCGGCCTCGGCGTTCGCCGCCGCTGCGGCCTCCTCGGCGGACCGGCGCGCCTCGATGACGTCGGCGGACTCCTGTTCGTTGGTGTGCGACTCGACGAGGCCGGCGCGGGTCGAGTCGGACATCTGCGTGATGCCGCCGAGCGCGCCGCCGATGCCCTCCAGGGCCTTCGTCAGCTCGACCGGCAGGATCCACAGCTTGTTGGACTGCCCGGCAGCGATCTGCGGCAGCGACTGCAGGTACTGGTACGCCATGACCTTCGAGTCCGGGTTCGCCGCGTGGATCGAGCTGACGACGGTCCGGATCGCCTTCGCCTGCCCCTCGGCGGTGAGGATGCGGGACTGCCGGTCACCCTCGGCCCGCAGCACCGCGGCCTGCTTCTCACCCTCGGCGGTGAGGATCTGCGACTGCTTGAGACCCTCCGCGTGCAGGATCGCGGCGCGACGGTCCCGCTCGGCGCGCATCTGCTTCTCCATCGAGTCGCGGATGCTCGGCGGCGGCTCGATCGCCTTCAGCTCCACCCGGGTGACCTTGATGCCCCAGCGGCCGGTGGTCTCGTCCAGCACCCCGGACAGGTGCCGGTTGATCTCGTCGCGGCTGGTGAGCGCCTTCTCCAGGTCCAGCGAGCCGATCACGTTGCGCAGCGTGGTGACGGTGAGCTGCTCTATGCCCTGCAGGTAGCTGTAGATCTCGTAGGTGGCGCGGACCGAGTCGACCACCTTGAAGTACAGGACGGTGTCGATCGACACGACGAGGTTGTCGGAGGTGATGACGGGCTGCGGCGGGAAGCTGACGACCACCTCGCGCTTGTCGACCTTGTTGCGCACCGAGTCGATGAACGGCACCAGGATGTTGAGGCCGGGTGTCAGGGTGCGGCTGTACTTGCCGAGCCGCTCCACGACGTATTCGACCTGTTGCGGCACGATCTTGACCATCTTGACGATGGTGACGATGGCCAGGAGCGCGGCGGCGATGACGACGATCGCCAGAAACGTACTTGGATCCACTTGGCTCAGTCCTTCCACACCATGGCAGTGGCACCCTTGATCTCGATCACCCGGACCCGGTCCCCGACCGCGAACGTCTGCGTCGCGTCGTAGGGGCGGGCCCGCCACAACTCTCCGTCGATCTTGATCTGGCCGTTGTCGGGGTCGACCGCCTCGATGACCAGCGCCATCGAGCCTTCCAGCGCCTCGACGCCCATCTGCGTGTCCCGCACGTCGCGGCGCATGTATCGCGTCAGCGTCGGACGCACGGCGAGGAACGACAGCGCCGACACGACCGCGAACACCGCCGCCTGCACCGGCACCCCCGCGCCGAGGGCCGCCGCACCCGCCGCGGCGAACGCGCCGAGGCCGAACATCAGCAGGACGAACGTGGTCGTGAAGATCTCCGCCGCGATGAGCGCGGCGCCGACGACGAGCCAGACGATCAGCCACAGGTCCACGCTTCGATCGTGTCACGCCGATGCTCGTCCCGCCCGTCCCTGATCACTCGTCTTGCCGAATCCTTGTCGATACGCGGTGCGCCACGGCCCGGCGCACAGTTGGGGAGTCAGTCGCCCGCTTCATCGCCTTTTGGAGGTCACCCGTGCCGCTGCTGCCCGAGACCGTCTCGCGCGTCGACGACCTCGTCGCCCGCGCCCACGCCGGCGGCCGGGTGCCGGCCCTCGTCGCCGGGGTCGTCCGCGACGGCGTCCTGGAGCACGTGGCGACCGGCGGCCTGGACGGGCCCGTGAACGGGCTGCAGTTCCGGATCGGGTCGATCACGAAGACGATGACCGCGGCGCTCGTCCTCGCGCTGCGCGACGAGGGGAAGCTGGCTCTCGACGACCTGCTCTACCGCCATCTCCCCGGTACCCCTGTCGGCGCCGTCACCCTCCGGCAGCTGCTCGGCCACGCCGGTGGGGTGCAGCGCGAGCCGGACGGCGACTGGTGGGAGCGCGCCGCGGGTGTGGACGTCGACACGTTCCTGTCCACGCTGACCGCCGACAAGGTCGCCTACCCACCACTGCACGGGTACCACTACTCGAACCTCGCCTACGGGCTGCTGGGCGCGATGGCGGCCCGGGTCGGCGGCGAGGACTGGCAGTCGATGCTCACGAAGCGGTTCTTCGGCCCGCTGCAACTGGACCGCACGACGTACGGGCCGGTCGAGCCGTTCGCGCGGGGCTACGTCGTACACCCGTGGCTCGACGAACTGCGGGAGGAGCCGCGACACGACGCGGCCGCGATGGCGCCCGCCGGGCAGCTGTGGTCGACGGTGCAGGACCTGGCGAAATGGGCGGCATTCCTGGCCGAGCCCGACCCGGCGGTCCTCGCGCCGGCGACCGTCGCGGAAATGTGCGCGCCGGTCGTCCTCAGCGACCTCGACGGCTGGACCGCTGGGCACGGCCTCGGCCTGCAACTGTGGCGGCGTGGCGAGCGGGTGTTCGTCGGCCACAGCGGCTCGATGCCCGGCTACCTCGCGGTCCTCGCCGTGCACCGGCCGTCGCGCACCGGGGTGGTGGCGTTCGGCAACGCGTACACCATGCACTACGGCGCGGCGGGTGGCGGCATGAGCGGCTTCGGCCTCGACCTGCTCGGCGCCGTGCTGGACCGCGAACCGGCGCGGGTGGCGCCGTGGCGGCCGCGCGAGGAGCCGCCGGCGCAGATCGCCCCGCTCACCGGCCGGTGGTGGTGGATGGGGCGGGAGCACGAGGTCGGCTGGGCCGACGGGGAACTGGTCGTGACGCCGCTGACGGCGGCCCGGACGCCGTGGCGGTTCGTGCCGGACGGGCCGACCGCGGACCTGTGGCGGGGCCGGTCCGGGGACAACGACGGCGAGCTGCTGCGGGTGGTGCGCGACGCCGACGGTGCGGTGGTCGCGCTGGACATCGCGACGTTCGTCCTCAGCCGCGACCCTTGGCCCGCTGCCTAGGCTGCTTTAGTCGATGTCCTCGTCGGGCTCGGTCACGAAGTCGATGAGGCGCTCCACGGCGTTGATCAGCGGCGTCTCCACGTCGCGGTAGGTCGACACGGACGCGAGGATGCGCCGCCACATGTCGGCCGGCTCGGCCACGCCCAGCGCCTCGCAGACGCCCTCCTTCCAGGGTCGCCCGGGCGGGATGACGGGCCACTCGCGGATGCCGACGGCCGCGGGTTTGACGGCCTGCCACACGTCGACGTACGGATGCCCCGTGATGAGCACGTACGGCGACCGGATATTCCCGACAAGTCGGCTTTCTTTGGAGTTCGGCACGAGATGGTCGACGAGCACGCCCAGCCGCGCCACGGGTCCCGGGTGGAACGCGGTGACGGCGGCGCCCAGCTCGTCGATCCCGTCGAGCGGCTCGACCACGACACCCTCGACCCGCAGGTCGTGGCCCCAGATCCGCTCGACGAGCGCGGCGTCGTGGATGCCCTCGACCCAGATCCGGCTCCGCCGCGCCACCCGCGCCGTGTGACCCGCGACCGCGATCGACCCGGAGCTGGTGATTTTTCGTTGCTGCGGGTGTACCGCCGCAGCCGGCCTCGTCAGCGTCACCGGCTCACCGTCGAGCAGGAACGCGGCCGGCTCGAGCGGGAAGTTGCGGCGCTTGCCGTGCCGATCCTCCAGCACCACCGCACCGAACTCGAACCCGACCACGGCCCCGCAGAACCCCGAGTCGGCATCCTCCACGACCAGGTCCAGCTCAGCGTCCACCGTCGGGACCGTGCGCCGTCTCCGCCAGTCGTTGTTCGCCAGGACGTCCATGGACGGCAAGCGTATCGGCTGACGCCATGTCCGCCTGCGAGACATACCGGCACGTCAGCACGTACCCTTGCTCCCATGTCCCCCGCAGCACGCGCGGCGACCCTGCAGGCGCGCCGCTCGGCGCGTTTCGTGGCATGGGTCCGGGCGTGGCGCGCCGGCCTCGTGCCGTGCGACGACGCCGCCGCCGAGATCTCCGGCGACGAGGAGCACATGGTCTCCGACGTCCCCGGCACGTGGACCGACGTGTCCCTGACGGACGCGATCGCCGCGCTGTCCAAGCTCCACCCGGACGAGGTACGCCTGGTGCTCCCAGCCCCCGGCGACCCCCGCGGCCTGCCCGGGCCCGGCCCGTTCAGCGGCGCGGCGCTCCTCGCCGGCGAGGGCGTGATCGCAGGCGGGCTCGGCTTCGTGCCGGAGGTCCGCCTGCACACCTCGGGCTCCGGCGACGAGTTCGAGACGGTGCGCTGGCAGGTCTTCGTCCTGCCCTCGTCCGTCCCCCCGGCAGGCGGCCCGTCCACGGCCGAGGCGGAGGCGGAGCTGTCCGCGGAGCTGGCAACCGCGACCCGCACCCTCGCGAAGCTGGACATCGCCCAGTGGCGCCCCGAGCTCGCCGGCGCGATCGAGGCACTGCGCAAACCCGACGGCGCCACGGACCTGCCACCGGGCTACGACCCGCGAGCCCGCCGCCTGTACGCGCGAGCCTCGGTGCTCGACCGGGTGCTCGCCCTGGCAGAGCACGCTGCCCCCGGCGGCGCCATCAACGGCTACGAGGTCCAACAACGCGACGCCGCCCTACGCCCACTGACCACCGCCTGCCGCAGGGCCCTGGTGGCCGCCTGCAACGCACCGATGCTGTAATGCTGCCGCTGTAATGCTGCCGCGCCTCCGGCGCGGCGGCGGGGGTTCCCACCCGCGGCCCCCATGCGCCGCTCCGCGACGCACTCCCCGGCCAGCCCGAGTGGACGGGTCGGGGCGCTGCGCTTCCTAGGCCCGCCGGGGTCACCCTCTCGCACGGGGCTGGAGTGGGGCAGCCGCCGCTGCAATGCTGCCGCGCCTCCGGCGCGGCGGCGGGGGTTCCCACCCGCGGCCCCCATGCGCCGCTCCGCG
>NZ_JBFAPO010000034.1:0-120939 GCF_040676755.1 Dactylosporangium sp. NPDC049525
ACCCTCGACGACCTGCACGAAGAGTCCGGCATCCCGGGCAACGCGGCGTTCTACCCTCGTCCTGGACGGCGGCGCCACCGCCGTCCAGCCCGCCGCCCTGCTCAGACCCGGCCCGCGGGCCGGCCTCGGCCTCCCGCCGCTCACGGAGGCCCCTGCAAAGGAGTCCTGATGCCACTCACCCGTCGCACCGCCCTCGCCGCGAGTGCCGCCGGAACGGCCGGTGCCCTCATCGGCGCCGCCGCCCGCCCGGCGCCGTCCGCCGCTGCCGCCGCCGACTACGTCATCCGCCACGACCAGCCCCGCCAGACGATCCTCGGCCTCGGCGTCGAGATCCAGTCCGACTCGATCGGCTCCGGCAACAACGGCCTGCCGGCGGCGACCACCTCCGTCCCGCACGACCTCGTCGCGTCCGAGCGCACCCGCATGTACCGCGACCTGTTGAAGATCCGCGACGACCGGGGCTTCCGCTACCTGCGGCTCGCCCTCGGCCTCTACCTGCGCGGCCTGGACAGCACCCAGAAGCAGATCATCGGCCGCTGGCCGACCCAGCTGGCGGAGCTCGCCGAACTGGTCGCCCAGTCCGGGATCGAGGGCGTGTCCGCCGAATACTGGTCGCCGGCGCCGGGCTGGAAGTCCAACGGCAGCTACGTCGGCGGCACGATCGCGTCCACCGACCCCGGCTGGCTCGACCAGTACGGCGACGCGATCGTGCGCGACCTGCAGTACCTGCGCGACAACGGCGTACCGGTGAAGATGTTCAGCCTGCAGAACGAGCCCAGCATCGGCTCCGTCGCCTACTCCTGCTGCACCTACAGCAACGACCAGTACTACAAGGCGTTCAAGGCGATCGCGCCGAAGATCCGCGCCGAGTTCCCCGGCATCGTCATCCACGCCGACGCCGAGAACGGCCAGCGCGGGCGGGGCGGCGCCCTCATCCGCGCCGACGCCACCGCACTGTCCCAGGTGGACGGCTGGTCGTTCCACCGCATCGGCAGCGACAGCAACGACCAGCTGCAGAACAACTACACCAGCGACGCCGCCGGCAAACCGGTGTTCAGCAACGAGTTCGAGTATCAGGTGCCGACCAGCGACTGGAAGATGGTCAACACCGCACAGTCGATCATGAACTGGATGACGTTCCAGAACTCGCCGACCTGGTTCTGGCTGCACGCACTCAAGCCGACCTACAACTCGGAGGCCTCCGGCTACTCGCTGGGCTTCTGGCGCCCCTATGACGACGACGACTTCACCAAGTACCCGACCATCGCCAAGGGACACTGGGACTACAACCCGCGCAACTTCAACGGCATCCACGGTTTCGTGAAGTACCTGCCGTGGAACTCGGTGCGCTACGCCGTCGACGAGGGCACGGTGCGCACCGAGCAGCGGATCATGGCGTGGAAGACGCCGCAGGGCAAGCTCGTCTTCGCCATGACGAACCGGAGCCTGTCCACGGTGACCTATACCGTCGACACCGGCAGCGTGCGGTCGTTCCAGGGCCAGCAGTACACGCCGACCGCCCGCAACACCAACCTGACCGACAAGACCGGCCCGGTGCTCACCCTCACCTTGCCACCGACGTCGGTCCAGTTCTGGATCGAGCGGCTGTGACCTTCGACGACCTGCTGGCGGGCCGCCCGCTGGTGGCGATCCTGCGGGGCGTGCCGCTGGCGCGGGCCGTGGAACTGGCGACCGCCGTGTGGGAGAGCGGGCTCGGCGTCGTCGAGGTGCCCATCCAGACCGGCGAGGCCGTCGACGTGCTGCGGGACCTCGCGTCCCGCGGCACGCCGGTCGGCGCCGGCACCGTGCGCAGCCCCGGCCAGGTCGCGATCGCGGCCGCGGCCGGCGCGGCGTTCACGGTGGCGCCGGGGTTCGACGCCGAGGTGGCCCGCGCCAGCCACGACGCCGGGCTGCCACACCTGCCCGGCGTCGCCACCGCTACCGACGTCCACCACGCGCTGCGGGCCGGCTGCGGCTGGCTCAAGGCGTTCCCCGCGGGGTCGCTCGGGCCGGGCTGGCTGCGCGAGTTGCGCGGCCCGTTCCCCGAGGCGCGCTTCGTCGCCACCGGCGGCATCGGCGCGCACAACGCCCGCGACTACCTCGGCGCGGGCGCGGCGGCACTCGGCGTCGGCGGCGCGGTCACCCGCGACGGCGGGCTCGCCGCCCTCCTCGACGTCCTGCGCCGCTGAGTCGACGTCGTGCGGCGCTGAGCCGCCGTCCTGCGTCGGCGAGTCGACGTCCTGCACCGCTGTCCGTCACAGGGCGATCTGCCCCGACAGGCCGAGGAAAGCGACCACGAGACTCAGCGCGACCAGCCACACCACCGGATGCTTGGCCCGTGGCAGGGGACCGGCGGGCACCGCGACCGCGGGGGCGAGGGCGGCGAGGACCGCCGTGCCCGCCAGGCCCAGCGCCACGAGCGACGCCATGACGCTCGAACCGCGCAGGACCGCCGCGGCGATGAGGGAGTCGTGCGGCGACCAGCCGTCGATCGCGGCGAGCCCGACCACACCCGCGACCGTGGGCAGCAGCACGGTAGTGACGCCCAGCGCCAGTGACGACAGGCCCAGGACCAGGGTGGCGGTGCGCAGCCGGGAGCGGTGGCGGGCCCTGGCGTGCAACGCCCAGACGGCCAGGAGCCAGCCGGTCACGGCGCCGGCGAGCAGCCCGGCGAGGGCCAGGGTGGTGACGGCGGCGGGCGCGGGGCGGTGGACGCTCACGATGAGATACACCGGGTCGCCCTCGCTCCACGAACCGCCGCCGTCGGGATCGCGGTCACCGAGCCGCGCCGCGACCCGCACGACCTGGTCGTCCTTCGAGGCCCAGAACACGCCGTCGGCGGAGGGCGGGTCGGTGCGCCAGCCGGCCGCGGCCATCCGCTCCCGGGAGCCGGCCAGCACGGCGGCGACGTCCTGGGTGCCGGTGCGCAGGCGCAGGTGGACCGCGCCGGGCGCGGGCTGCGGGCCGGTGTTGCCCTCGTCGCCCGGTGCCGTGCGCATGCCGAGCCAGTCCTGGTCCAGGGGGTCGCCCGGGTCGACGACGGGTGCCTGCGCCGGCTGCCCGAAGGCGACCTGCGCGGTCGCGGCACCGGCCGCGGCGGACGGCATCGTGGTCGACGCCTGCCAGCCGAGCCAGCCGGTGGCCGCGGCACCGCCGATCCCGACGAGGAGCGCGACGACGGTGGCGGTGACCGCACCGGCCGCGCCGGGCGGCGGCAGGAACCGGGCCCGGACCCCACCGGCGAGCAGGTCGACGGTCTCCCACGCCGTCGGGCGGCGCTGGCCGGGCGGCGCCGCGTCGAGCAGCGTGGTCAGGATCTCCGCGCCCTTGTCCCGCCGGAAACGGCGCGGATAGGCCAGCAGCAACCGCCGGTAGGCGCGTTCCAGCCCGGCGTCGTCGTTCATCGTCCGGCTCCGAACGCGTAGGCGAACCCGCCGGCCTCGTGGGTGCGCAGGCGGGCCGCGGCCATCGACGCGGCCGTGCGCATCCGCACCACCTCGGCGCCGAGCGCGGCGGACCCGGCGTCGGTCAGCCGGTAGTAGCGGCGCAGTCGCCCTTGCAGCGCCTCCTCCCGGTCCACCGCGAGGAGCCCCTCGCTGGTGAGCCGCTCCAGTGCGGCATACAGCGTGCCGGCGCGCAGCGTGACCCGCTCCCCGGACAGCCGGGCGACGGTCTGCATGATCCCGTAGCCGTGCTGGGGTCGCTCGGCGAGGGCGGTCAGGATGTAGAAGGTCGGCTCGTGCATCGCCATGCCGCGACTATACCGACGGTCGGTATATGCAAGCCATAGGTATTTCAGTCGATCATTGCGTGACCAGATACCTAGCAGTACTATGCATCGTACTTCTAGGGGTGATGCCGTGAAGGTTGCCAAGGACCTGGTGGCCGCGTCTGCCACGCCGATCGTGCTCGGCATCCTCGCCGAGGGCGAGAGTTACGGCTACGCGATCCTCAAGCGCATCAACGAGCTCTCCGGCGGCGAGCTGGACTGGACCGAGGGCCTGCTCTATCCGCTGCTGCACCGGCTCGAGCGACTCGGCCACGTCGAGTCGACCTGGCACGCGGTGACGGGGGAGCGGCGCCGCAAGTACTACCGCGTCACCGACCAGGGCCTCGCCGAGCTCGCCGAGCAGCGCCGCCAGTGGGACACCGTCGTCGACACGCTCAAGGAGATCTGGCGCGCCCCGTTCACCGTCATCCCATTGGAGAGCCCGTCATGACGACACCCGACGGCCACGAGGGCGCGCGCGAGGGTCTGGAGGCGCAGATCGGCCAGTGGCGCCAATACGTGCAGCGCCGCCGCGAGCTGCAGACGTCCGACGCCGACGAGCTCGAGGACCACCTCCGCGGCTCCGTCGACGAGCTCGTCGCCGCCGGCCTGAGCGAGGACGAGGCGTTCCTCGTCGCGGTCAAGCGCATGGGCAGCCTCGACGAGCTGTCCCGCGAGTTCGCCCGGGAGCACTCCGAGCGGCTGTGGAAGCAGCTGGTCCTCACCGGCGAGCCCGGCACCCCCGCCGCCGACACCAGGTCGCGCCGCACCCTCTGGGTGATGATCGGCTGCGCCGCCGGCGCCGCCGCGACGTTCAAGGTGCCGGCGCTGTTCGGCATGGACCTCGACGACGACGGCGTGTTCTACGCGACGAACATCAGCCTGTTCACCCTGCCCTGGCTGGCCGGCTTCCTCGCCTGGCGCCGGCAGGCCCCGCGCCCGCTGATCGCGATCCTGGTCGCCCTGTTCGCGCTCGGTGCCGTCGCCGCCAACGTTTACCAGCTCGACGAGGACTCGCAGTCGCTGGTCATCACCAGCATCCACCTGCCCATCGCGCTGTGGCTGGTGGTCGGCCTGGCGTATGTCGCCGACGACTGGCGCAACACCCGACGGCACATGGACTTCATCCGGTTCACCGGCGAGGTGTTCGTCTACTTCGTCCTGATCGCCCTCGGCGGCGGCGTCCTCATCGCGTTCATGGTCGGCACCTTCCAGGCCATCGGCGTCAAACCCGAGCGGTTCATCCTCGAGTGGCTGCTGCCGTGCGGCGCCATGGCCTCGGTCGTCGTCGCCGGCTGGCTCGTCGAGGCCAAGCAGAGCGTGGTCGAGAACATCGCGCCCGTCCTGACCCGCCTGTTCACCCCGCTGTTCACGGCGGTGCTGCTCGCGTTCCTCATCGCGGTGGGCGTGACCGCCTCCCGCATCGACGTCGAGCGTGAGGCCCTGATCCTGTTCGACCTGCTGCTGGTCGTGGTCCTGGGGCTGCTGCTGTACTCGATCTCCGCCCGCGACCCGTTCGCACCGCCCGGCGGGTTCGACAAGCTCCAGCTGGCCCTCGTCCTCAGCGCGCTGGCCATCGACACCCTGGTGCTGATCGAGATCACCGGCCGCGTCACCGAGTTCGGCACCACCCCGAACAAGGCCGCCGCGCTCGGCGAAAACGTGATCCTGCTGGTCAACCTCGCCGGCTCCGCGCTGCTCCTGCTGCGGTTCATCCGCCGCCAGGGCAGGTTCGCCGCGCTGGAGCTGTGGCAGACCCGCCACCTGCCGGTGTACGCCGCCTGGGCCTGGATCGTCGTCCTGCTCTTCCCGCCGCTGTTCAGCTTCGCCTGACCCGGCCCCAGGGGTAATACCCCCCGATTCCCCTACCCGTTGTCACGGCGGGCGGGGGGCGGGGGACCGTCCGGGCCGCCGTACCGGACGAGGACGATCGTGGCGGCGAGCAGTGCGGCGCAGGTGGCGAAAGCGAGCGGCGGGCCGCCGAGCCGGGCGACCGCGGCGACGCCCAGCCCGCACGCGATCGCGCCGACGTATTCGGCCTGGGCGAGCAGCGAATGGACGGTGGCCCGCACGTCGCTGCCCGTGTGCCGGTTGATCCAGATGGTGCCGAAGGTACGGGTCAACGGCAGCGCGCCCGCCGCCAGCAGCACCGCCACGCTGCCGGTGAGCTCCTCGGGTGCGACGGCGAGGCCGAGGGCGCCGGCCACCGCGACCCCGCAGGCGACGACGAACCCGCGCCGCACCGTGCGCCCGCCGTCGATGTGCGGCTGCACGGCGCGCAGCGCGACCGCGCCGAGCGGGAACGTCAGCGCGCCCAGCGCGGTGAGCCACGCGACGGGATCGGCGGGCAGGCCGAGGTCGACCAGCCGCAGCGGATACAGCCGCCCGAACGCGCCGGCGACGCCGTTGGCCAGCAGCGTCGCCGCGAACACGACGAGGAGCACGCGGCTGCCGCGTACCACGGCCGAACCGCGCCGCAGGATCACCCAGGACGCCGCCCACCGCCCGGTGCCGGCCCGGACGAACCGCCGCTCCGGGAATCCGACCACCACGACGGCGCCGAGCAGCAGCATGGCGACGCCGGCCACGATCATCGCCGGGGCGGGGCCGGTCAGCCAGGCCAGTCCGCCGACGCCGAGCAGGCCGGCGACGGCACCGGTCAGCTGGGCCCGGCCCGAACGGACCAGCACGGTCGGCACGCGCGCCGGGTCGTCGAGCTCGTCGCTGATCCAGGCGACGTCGGCGCCGCTGGCGAACGTCCAGGCCAGCCCCCACAGCATCTGTGTGGCGACCAGCGGCCAGAACCCGGTCACCAGGGCGGTGACCACCATCGCGGTGCCCATCAGCAGCTGGGACACGACCAGCGACCACTTGCGGCTGACGGTGTCGGCGAGGACGCCGGCCGGGATCTCGAACAGCAGCGCGACCGCCCCCTGCGCGACCCCGATCAGCACCAGGTCCGACGCCGGCAGGTGCGCCTCGACGACCAGGTAGACGCTGGTGACCAGCCACCAGCCGCGGTGCAGCACGGCCCGGCACCAGGTCCACCGCACGAAGACCGTGTCGAGCCGCGCCCCGCGCGAGGTGTCCGGCGACGTCACGGCACGACCGTACGGGCATCGTGCGGGTCGGCGCGGGCCCGTCCCGGCAACTACGCTCTGCGGCGTGCTGGAGAACATGTCGTGGTTGAACGAGCCGCGGGACTGGTCGATGCGCGACGGCGTGCTGCACGCGGTCACCGACCTGAGGACCGACTTCTGGCGCGCGACGTTCTACGGCTGGACCACCGACAACGGGCACTTCTTCCACCACGCGGCGACCGGCGACTTCACCGCCGAGGCCGTCGTGTCAGCCGCGCACACGACCCGGTTCGACCAGGCCGGCATGATGCTGCGGGCCGACGAACGCAACTGGCTCAAGACCGGCCTGGAGGTCACCTCCGGCGCGGTGCAGATCAGCACGGTCTTCACCCGCGGGTACTCGGACGTGTCGATGGCCCCGGTGGCAGGGTCGCCCAGCGAAGTCGCGATGCGGATCTCCCGCTTCGGCGCCGCGGTGACGGTGCACTACCGCGGCGACGACGGCCCGTGGCACCTGCTGCGCCTCGGCCACCTCGACCTGCCCGCCACCGTCGACGTCGGTCTCATGTGCTGCTCGCCGGAGCGCGCCGGGCTGCGGGCCACCTTCCGCGACTTCCGGATCGGTCCGCCGATGTCGCGGGACAACCTGGAGTAGCACGGTTGCGCATGGACGGGGCGGCCAGTTGTGTCAAGTTCCGTTAAGACCGGCCGGGACGGCTGAGGCTCGAAGACAGGGCCGCCGCGGTGGCGGTCCACCGGGCACTTGGAGGTCCTGATGACCGTCGTCGACGACAAGCCGCTGACCGAGGAGCAGGTGCGGGAGCTGGTGATCCGGGCGGGGATGCTGCTGCGCTTCCGGCCGGTGCCCGGGTCGGACCCGAAGCAGGCCAAACTGTGGTTACAGTCCGTCGCGGAGTACCTGGCGTCCGAGGCGCTGCGGCGGGTGCTGCGGCAGCTCGGCGTGGAGGTGCCGGCCGACCTTGCCAAGCCCGTCGAGGACCAGTCGGCGGTGCTGGACCACCTCACGCAGGTGATCGACGGTCACGACCGGCACGACGACAACCCCGCCCTGGCCGTCGCCGGTCTCGTCGGGCTCGCGTACCTCGGTCTGGTGACGTACGCGATCTACTGGAACGTCACGCAGGAGTCGTCCGGGGGAGAGAACCCGGATGCCGGATCCCCCGTCGACGGCGGCGCGTCAGGCTGAACCGGACGCGACGACACCGCGACGCACCGGAGGCCACGATGACCGAGCCTGACCAGCCACGCCTGATCCGCCACGCCGGTCGCACCATGGACCCGCGCACCGCAACACCGGCCCGGGCGGCGGCGAGCGTCGCCGGCCGGTCGCCGGGCGCGGGCGTGCGCAGCGTGGTGCAGTTCCGCCGGGCGCTGACCCGCGACGAGCGGGCCCGGGTCCAGCGCGAGCACGGCCTGGCATTGACGGACTACCTGCCCGACGGCGCCTACGTGGAGAGCGTGCCCGCCGACCGGGTCGCGGACCTGGAGCGGGACCCGCTGGTCCAAGCGGTCCTGGCGTTCGGCGCGGACCTGCGCCGGCCCGCCACCGGCGGCCGCAGGAGCCTGGTGCGTCGGCAGCGTCCACGGTACGAGGTGGCGCTGTTCGCCGACGCCGACGGCCCGACGGTCCTCGCCGAGCTGGCGGGCCTCGGGGCGCAGGAGCCGGTCGTGCTCGACGACCGGCCTCACGGGGGCACCGTCAAGATCCGGTTCGGACTGCCGGAGCCGGTGGAGCCGGCCCTGGACGGGATCGCCGGCCTCGACGACGTCCGATGGCTCGACGAGGTCGGCGAGGCGAAGCTCGACTCCTCCGAGGTGGCACCGCCGGTGGTGGCGGCCGTCGCCCGCGACTGGGCGGCGCCGCTGTGGCGGCTCGGCCTCACCGGCGCCGGCCAGGTCATCGGGGTCATGGACAGCCCGGTCGACCTCGGGCACCGGTTCTTCGCCGACCCGCAGCAGCAGGTCGGACCGTCGCACCGCAAGGTCACCGGGTACCGCAACGCGGTGGCGGAGCCGCCCGCCCGGCACGGCACGTTCGTCGCCGGAATCGCCGCCGGCGACGACCCGGGCCGGCCGGGCGGGCACCCCGACCGCGGCGTCGCGTGGGCCGCGCGGCTCACCTACGGCAACGCCGACGACATCGAACGCGCCGGCGTGCTCGCGTACCTTGCGGCGGCCGCCGCGGACGGGGCGCACGTGCACACCAACAGCTGGCACGACGAACCCGAGATCCAGTACGACCAGCTGGCCGCGGACCTCGACACGTTCACCTGGAACCACGAGGAGCACCTGGTCCTCGGGTCCGCCGGGAACCGTGGCGAGCGCATGGGCCCGCCCGGCACCGCGAAGAACGTCCTGTCGGTCGCGGCGTCACTGGGTCCGGCGCCGGCCGGGTTCGGTGACGGCGCGACCGGCCCGGCCGCCGACGGCCGCCACAAGCCGGAGGTGATGGCGCCCGGCTGCTCGATCCGCTCCGCCGTCGTCGGCACGGCCGCCGGCGTCGACCTCGACCGGCACGTCTTCGGCAGCCTGACGGCCATCTGCGCGAGCAGCTGGGCCACCCCGGCGGTCGCCGCCCTCGCCGCACTGGTCCGCCAGTACTACGTGGACGGGCACCACCCGGGCGGCCCGCTGGTGCCGTCCGCGGCGCTGCTGCGGGCCACCGTCATCGCCGGTTGCCTGCCCGACAGCCCCGGTTCGTACCCGAGTGACACCGGCGGCTGGGGTGCCGTCCGGGTCGACGAGACGCTGCGCGGGCCGCTGCTGGTCCGCGACGTGCGGCACGCCGGCGGCCTGGACACCGGCGAGAGCGCCACCCTCGAGGTCGACGTCGCCGGCCCGGCGCGGCCCCTCAGCGTGACGCTCGTCTGGACCGACCCGCCGGGGCTGGCCGGGTCGGACGCGCCGGCGGTCAACGCCCTCGACCTCACCGTCGAGCCACCGCACGGCGGGCCGCCACTGCACGGCAACGTCTTCGCCGGCGGGTTCTCAACCCCCGGCGAGGCATCGGGGCGGCGTGACACGGTCCAGCGCGTCCTGGTCCGCGAACCGGTTCCCGGGCGGTGGACCGTGCGCGTCACCGCGACCGCCGTTCACGTCGGCAACCCCGGCCAGGGGTACGCCCTGACGGTCGCCGGCGACATTGCACAGCTCTTCTGACATCAGCGAAGGAGGCACCACCATGCAACAGATCAAGGGTGTGCGGGCAGTGGTCCAGGGGGACCTGCCCGAGGAGATCATGGAGCGGATCGCGGTCGCCGTGCGGCGCACCGTCCTGCACGAGCTCGCCGACGTGGACCTCGGGCCGCGGCTGCGGCAGGTGCCGCTGCAGCCCGTGGCGAAGCCCGCGGCCGAGGACATCGGCGTGGTCGACTTCGTGCCGCCGCTGATCCCGTTCGTCCTCGGCATCTGGTTCCAGCCCGGTGAGGAGCCGCTCCTGCCGGACATCGGCGGGACGGTCGAAGGAGCGGTGGACGCATGAGCACGTGCCCGAGCAGCTCGTGCACGCCGGGGAACCTGCTGATCGGCATCGTCCGGCCCGACGGGACCCTCGCCGGGGTCAGCCCGCCGCTCGAACTCGACACCACCTTCGTGGAACGGGCCCAGGCCGGCGAACGGGCACCGGAGGCGCGGATGCGCTTCGCGGGACCGTGCGTCACGTCCCGCTGCCGGCAGTGGACCGGCGACCGGTGCGGCGTCGCCGACCTGATTGCCGACGCCGCACCCGGCGCCGGCCAGGAACCGGCCGGCCTGCCGCCGTGCCCGATCAGGGCGACGTGCCGGTGGTGGGCGCAGCGCGGCGCCGCCGCGTGCCGGATCTGCCCGTCCGTCGTGCACACCTGGCGCACCGACCCCAACGGGTGACCGGACCGGCCACCCTTTCCAAGCGGCGGGCCGCCGGGGGACACTGCGGTCAACCGTCCGTGGAGGATCGTGTGCGCGCGCTGCCCCGGCCAACGCTGCCCCCGGGACCACTCGCAGACCTGTTCGACGAGCTGCACCAGCTGCACCATCGGGCCGGCTGGCCCAGCCTGCGGCGGATGGCGGCCGAGGTCGGCTGCAGCCACACCACCATCGCCACCGCGTTCAGCGGCCCCCGGCCACCGCGCTGGGGGCTGCTGGAGCTCATCGTCGAGGCCCTCGGCGGCGACCCGGAACACTTCCGCGCCGGCTGGCTCGCCGCGACCCAGTCCGACCCCGACGAGACCACCGGCGGCCCGCCCGCGGCGGCGGCGTTCACCTACGTCACGCCGCGGGACCTGCCGGCACCGGCCGCGCCGTTCATCGGCCGGGCCGCGGAGTTCGCGCTCCTCGACGAGGCCCTCGCCGCGGCCCGCGCCGGCGACGCGTCCAACGTCGTGCTCATCGCCGGCCCGCCCGGCGTCGGCAAGACCAGCCTCGCCGTGGCGTGGAGCCACACCGTCGCCGACCGGCACCCCGACGGGCAGCTCCACCTGGACCTGCGCGGCTACGACGTGAGCCGCCCCCGCACCCCGTCCGCCGCCGCCGACGCGGTCCTCCGCCGGCTCGGCGTCGAGGCCTCGGCGTTGCCGCGGGAACTGAGCGAGAAGTCGGCGCTGCTGCGCTCCCACCTCGCCGACCGGCAGCTGCTCATGGTGCTGGACAACGCGCACTCCGCCGACCAGGTGTGGCCGCTGCTGCCCGGCCCGTCGTGCTTCGTCGTCATCACCAGCCGGGACAGCATCCCCGGGCTCGTTGCCCGTACCGGTGCCCGCCGGGTCCTGCTGGACCGCCTCGACGCGGCCACCGCCGCCGAACTGCTCACCAGGCTCCTCGGCGCGCCGGCCCACGCGGACCCGGACGCCGTCCGCGCCCTCGCCGTGCGCTGCGCGTACCTGCCGCTCGCGTTACGCGTCGCCGCCGAGGTCGTCACCCAGGACCCGCAGCAGCCGCTCGCCGAACAGGTGGCCCGCTTCGACCGCCGCACCGCCCGGCTCGACCTGCTCGACGCGGGCGGCGACGAGCGCACCGCCGTCCGGAGCGTCTTCTCCTGGTCGCTGCGCCGGCTCAGCGCACCCGCCAGGAACCTGTTCGAGCTGCTCGGCCTCAGCCCCGCCCGGCACCTCGACGACGACGCGGCGGCGGCGCTGCTCGGCGCCGGCCCGGCAGCCGGGGCCGCCGCCGTCGGTGAGCTGCTGCGCGCCCACCTGGTCGAGCGGCGCGCCGACACGTTCGGGCTGCACGACCTGCTCCGCGACTACGTGGTGGAACTCGCCGCGACCCGCCCCGAGGCCGAACGCCGCAACGCCCGCCTGCGGCTGTTCGAGCACTACGTCGCCGCGTGCCGGCGGGCCGTCGCGCAGGTGCGCACCGACCCCGACGCTGCCTGGCTGCGCCGGCACCGCTCCTCCCTCGTGGCGGTCGCCCGCTCCGCCGCGCAGGACAGCCCCGCCCTGTGCCTGGAACTCGCGTCGCTGCTGCACGGATACCTCGAGGGTGCCGGGCACTACAGCGACGCGATCGCGGTCCAGCGCACCGCCATCGAGGTCGCCCGCCGCCGCGGCGACGCCGGGCCGCTGTGCGCCGCCCTGTGCCGGCTCGCCGACGTCCTGCGCCGCGCCGGCGCCCTCACCGACTCCCTGGCCGCGGCGAGCGAGGCACTGACCATCGCCGAGGCGCTCGGCGAGCCGGTCCGCGTCGCCGGCGCGCTGCAGGCGTTGGCGGCCGTTCACGTCCGGCAGGGCCACAACGAGCTCGGCAGCGACGAGCTGGGCCGGGCCGCCGGCATCTTCCGCGACGTCGGCGACCGCGCCGGCGAGGCGGCCGCCGCGAACCGCCGCGGGATCGCCCTCATGCAGTTGGGCCGGCTCACGGAGGCATTGCAGCAGCACGAGCGGGCGTACACCGTCTACCGCGACCTCGACCTGCGGCTGCCGATGGGACGGGCCGCGAACAACCTGGGCGTCCTCTGCGTCCGGCTCGGCCGGTACGACCATGCCACCGCCGTCCTCACCGAGGCGCTGGGGCTGGCCCGGTCCACGGGCAACCGCGCCGGGGTCGGGGTGGCCCTGGCCAACCTCGGCGACGTCGCCGCCCGGCAGGGACGCTGGCAGGACGCCGCCGGCCACTTCCGCCAGGCGGTCGACGCCTGCGAACAGGTCGGGTACCTCGGTGGTCTCGCCGACGCCCGCCGCGGCCTCGGCCTGGCCGTCGCGCACCTCGGCGACCACGACGAGGGCCTCGCGTTGCTGCACGACGCGCTGCGCCTCGGCCGGCGCGTCGGCGACGCCGACATCGAGGCCGCCACCCTCATCGACATCGGCCACCTGCACCGGCTGACCGGCAAGGACGGCTCCGGCAGCTACCGGTCCGCGTTCGCCACGACCGTGACCACCGGCGACCTGTACCAGCGGGCCCGTGCCCTGGACGGCCAGGGCCACTGCGCCAGGGACGCGGGGCACCCGGACAGGGCGGCCGAGCACTGGCGCGCGGCGCTGGAGCTGTTCGAACGGCTCGGCGTCCCGGAAGCCGCCACCGTCCGTGCTGCCCTCGCCGACCTGTGAGCGGCGGCCGTCCTGCGCTTACAGGGGTGCGAGCCAGCTGGGCCAGACGACCATGATGTGCGCCGCGGCGACGTCCGCACCGGCGGTTCCGGCCAGCGTCGCGCCGAGGACCGCAGCGGACCCGACGACCGCGGTCAGCAGCACGTTCCACGACGTGACCAGGCTGGCGTCGGGCAGGGACGAGGACAGCGCCTCGTACACGGTGGTCGGCAGCGCGTCGGTGACGTGCATCGAGAACTCCGCGGGGGCGGCGAGGGCCTGCAGCGCCTGAATCCTGCCCTGCAGCTCGGCGCTCTGGTCGACGGTCAGCACCTTGCCGTCCGCCAGGGCCATGACCGCCCGGGTCGCCAGGCCCGCCAGCGCGGCCACCGGCGCGTCCCGCAGCGTCGCCACCTCGACCTGCCCCCAGGTGACCACGACGTCGCGGACCAGCTCCTCCTGCTCCTGCGGGGTCAGCACCGTCGCCAGGTCCTTGCTGTGCCCGGTGCCGAAGTTCTTGCTGTGCCCGGCACCGAAGTTCTTGCTGTGCCCCGCACTGACGTTCTTGCTGTGCCCCGCGGCGACGTCCTTGCTGTGGCTCATGGTGGGCTCCCGTCTCGTGACCGACCTCGATGCCCTCATTCTCATGGCGCCGGGACCGGGGTTGACGAAATTGGCCGGAACCCCGCCCGACCAGGTTGCCCGTCGGCCGGGGTTGCCCGTCGGCCGGGGTTGCCCGTCAGCCGCGGGGCGTCAGGTAGCCGCGGGAGAACGCTGCGGCCACGGCGGCCGCCCGGTCGTTGACGCCCAGCTTCGCGTACACGTGCAGCAGGTGGGTCTTGACGGTCGCCTCGCTGATGAACAGCTGCCGCGCCGCGTCGCGGTTCGTGGAGCCCTGCGCGATGAGCTCCACCACCTCCAGCTCACGCCGCGACAGCGGCTCCGACGCGGGCTGGCGCAGCTGCCCCATGAGCCGGGTCGCGACGGTGGGGGAGAGCACCGCCTCTCCGCGCGCGGCCGCCTCGACCGCGCGGAACAGCTCCTCCCTGGGCGCGTCCTTGAGCAGGTAGCCGGTGGCGCCCGCCTGGATGGCGGGCAGGACGTCGCTGTCGGTGTCATACGTGGTGAGCACCAGGATCCGGGCCGGCACCCCACGCCTGGCCAGCTCCTGAATGGCGGTGACCCCGTCGGTCCGCGGCATCCGCAGGTCCATCAGGATCACGTCGGGCTGGAGCCGCTCCCCGGCAGCGACGGCCTCCGCGCCGTCCCCGGCCTCGCCGAGCACCTCGAAGCGCGGGTCGGCGCTGAACATGCCGCGCAGCCCGTCCCGCACCACCGGGTGATCGTCGACGATCAACAGCGAGATCACTCTCCACCTCCAGCTGGAATGGCCGGTACCGTCGCTGAGATCGCCGTGCCACCGCCCGGTTCCGACTCGATCTCCAGCCGCCCCGCGAGGCGCTGCACCCGCTGCCGCATGCCGACGAGGCCGAATCCTTGGTCGCGGGCGCCGTTGACGCGCCTGGCGTTCGGCTCGAAGCCCACTCCGTCGTCGCGCACGTCGAGGGTCACCAGGTCCTCCATGTAGGACAGGGTCAGGCCGACCCGGCTCGCCCGCGCGTGCTTGGCGACGTTCGCGAGCGCCTCCTGCGCGGTCCGCAGCAGCGCCACCTCGACGTCGGTGTGCATCGGCCGGGCGTCGCCGGTGGTGGTCAGCGCCGCGTCGATCAGGTTGACCTCCGACCACCGCCTGGCCACCTCGCCGATCGCATCCGGGAGACGGGCCTCGGCGAGCGCCGCCGGCTGCACCGCGTGGACCGTCTGGCGGGCCTCGGTGAGGCTCTCCCGGGCCAGGTTCATCGCGTTCGTCATGTGCTGGCGCACCGCCGCCGGCTGGTCCAGGGTCTGCTCGGCGGCCTGGAGCTGGGTGAGGATGCCCGCCAGGCTCTGCGCGAGCGTGTCGTGGATCTCCCGCGCCATCCGTTGCCGCTCGTCGAGCACCCCCGCCTCACGCGCGTGCACCATCAGCTGCGCGTGCAGGGCGGCGTTCTCCGCGAGGGCGGTCTCCAGCTTGACGTTGGCCTTGTGCAACTCGGCGAGCGCCTGCTTCTGCCTGTCGTTGCGGTGCTCGGCCATCTCGGTGAAGTAGAAGACGGCGCCGGCCAGCACCGAGGAGACCGCACCGACGGCCAGCCACGCCCACCACAGGCCGTCGCCGCTGATGTTGGCCAGCCCGCCCATGAACGCGATCGCCGAGATCATCGCGGTGGCGACGACACCGGCGTACCGCCAGCGGCCGCGCAGGCACTGGAACGCCTGCGGGTAGCCGAGGAAGGCGAAGAAGCCGTACCAGGGCGCGATCGCCACCAGCGCGGCGGCCAGCGCGAGGAGCCCGATGTAGTACAGGCCCATCAGCAGCCGCTTGTCGTGCCACTGCGGGTGCAGCGTGTAGAACCACAGCAGCCAGAGCGCGGCCACGAGCGACAGTCCGAGCACCGTGGTGAGCTGCCCCGACACGTGCCAGAGCGGCTCCAGCAGGGTGATGGTGACACTGACCGCCAGCAGCAGGTACGGCATCACCTTGAGCGCCGCGGTCTCCTTGCGCTCCCACCGGTCGAACTCCTCGCGCAGCTCGGCCTCGATGCTCACCTCTTACTCCCACCGGAAGTGTCGTGCGGCCAGCCCTCCGGCCAGGATCGTCCACCCCACCAGGACCGCAAGGTGCAGCGGATGCGGCCAGTGACCTGCGGTGGCGTCCTGCAATGATTGCACGCCGGCGCCGAGCGGCGTGTAGTCGCTGATCGTGTGCAGGACATCGTTCATCGTGTCGCGGGGCACCCAGAGCCCGGCGAAGAAGACCAGCGGGAAGAACACCAGGGACCCGATCGCACTGGCGCTCCTGCCACTCGGCGCGAGCGCGGCGACCAGCAGCCCGATCGCGAACATCGCCAGCGCCACGAGCAGGTAGCTGACCAGGTACGCCGGCAGCTGTCCCGGCAGCCCGACGTCGAAGCCGAACCGGCCGATCGCCAGCATGACCAGCATCGTGACCACGGACATTGCCGTGGCCATCAGCAGCTGCGCGCCGATCATGACCCCCGGCTTGACCGGTGTGGTCCGCAACCGGCGCAGCACACCCTTCTCGCGGTACGTGGCGAACAGCTGCGACAGACCACTGAGCGCGAACAGCGCGATACCCATCGCGACGATGATCGGCAGGTAGATGTCGATCATCCGCATGCCGCCGAGCTCCTCGACGGGTTCGCGCATCGACGGGACCAGGCCGAGGACGACGAGCAGGACCGGGGCGAACGCGACTGCGAAGAACACGACGATCGGCTCGCGCAGGAACAGCCTGGTCTCCACGGCGGTGAGCTTGAACAGGGCGGACATGGTGCGCTCCTCAGGAGTCGATGCGGCGGCCGGTGAGCGCGACGAACGCGTCGTCGAGCGTGGTCTGCTCGACGCGCAGGTCGGCCGCGGCGACCTGGTGGCGGGCAAGGACAGTGGTCACCGCGAACAGCAGGTTCCCCGTGCCGGTCACGACGAGCTGGCCGCCGGCCCGTTCGACGGACACGACCTCCGGCAACGCGGTCAGCACGGCATGATCCAGCGGCACGGACGGGCGGAACCGGATCCGCTGCCGCTCGTCGACCCTCGCAACGAGCCCCGCGGGCGTGTCGAGCGCGACGAGCCGGCCCGCGTCGATCACGGCCAACCGGTCGCAGAGCCGCTCGGCCTCCTCCATGAAGTGCGTGACCAGCAGGATCGTGACGCCGCGGTCACGGATACGCTCGATAAGGTCCCACGCGTCGCGCCGTGCCTGCGGGTCGAGCCCGGTGGTAACCTCGTCGAGCACCGCCACCTTCGGGTTGCCGACCAGCGCGAGCGCGATCGACAGGCGCTGCTGCTGCCCACCGGACAGCCGCCGGAACTGGGTGCCGAGCTTGCTGGTGAGGTGCAGGGTCTCGATCAGCTCACGCCAGTCCGCCGGGTTGCGGTAGAAGGAGCTGTAGAGCTCCATCGCCTCGCCGACCTTGAGCTTGTCGGGCAGCTCACTGCGCTGCAGCTGCGCGCCGAGCAACTGCCGCAGCTCCCCGTCGTCGCGCTGCGGATCGATGCCACAGACCGTGATGGAGCCACCGTCGGCGGCCCGCAACCCCTCGATGCACTCGACGGTGGTCGTCTTGCCCGCACCGTTGGGCCCCAGGATGCCGAAGATCTCACCCGGCTCGACGGCGAAACTGATCCCGTCGACCGCGGTGTGCCCGCCGTACCGCTTGACGAGGCCGTCAACCTCGATGATTGCCATACCGGAAGCCTGCCGCCCGCGGCCCCGCACCGAATCGACCACGCAGCCACGGCCAGAGCGGACCGTGGCGGGCCCGCCGATCAACCGATCGGTGGACCGCCGCATCAACCACCGCTGCACTCCGGCCCGCGGCCCGCTCGACCTGAGGACACGGTGATAGACCTGAGGGACGCGCTGACAACCCGGTCGTCACCGCGATCGCGGGCGCCCGAGCAACTCGCCCACACGTAATACACCGTGACGTCGACCGTCCCGCTGGCCCGCCAAGCACGTCAACGGTCCCGCCGGCCCGGCCGAGGACGTCCGGGTGTCCCACTGGGCCTGGCCGAGGACATTGACTCGCACCGCCCGCCCGCCCGCCCGCCCGCCCGTCGCGCCGCCCGCCCGCCCGTCGCGCCGCCCGCCCGTCGCACCGACCGCTTGTCGGCACGGACGGCCGCCGGCTCGGATCGCCGTCGCACGCCTGCCGCGCCGCGCGTCCGTCGGCATGGATCGTCCGTCGGCATGGACGTCCGTCGGCACGGATCGCCCGCCGGCACGGACGTCCGCCGACACAGACCGGTCGGCAGCCAATCGGGCACGGAGACCCTGGGCGCCGAACGGCAGGGACCGAGGCCGGCTTGCGGCCGAACCTGATCCTGTGCGTGACGCTCGCCGCACCGACGTTCGTCGCACCGACGACGGCCGGCACGGATCGCTTGCCGCACGGATCGCCCGCTGGCATGGACCTGCCGGCCACAGAGGCCCTGGGCGCCGAACGGCAGGGACCGAGGCCGGCTTGCGGCCGAACCTGATCCTGTGCGTGACGCTCGCCGCGCCGACGCTCGCTGCACGGACGGCGGCCGGCACGACCGCCCGCCGCACGGATCGCCCGCTGACACGGACCGGTCGGCAGCCGGCCGGCCGCAGAGGGCTCCGGGCGCCGAACGGCAGGGACCGAGGCCGGTCCGTGGCCGAACCTGATCCTGTGCGTGACGCTCGCCGCGCCGACGCTCGCCGCAGGGACGGCGGCCGGCACGGATCGCCCGCCGCAGGGATCGCCCGCTGGCGCGACCCGGTCGGCAGCCGGCCAGCCACGGAGATACCGGGCGCCGTGCGGCAGCAGCCGAGGCCGGCCGGCGACCGAACCTGATCCTGCGCGACCAGGCACCGCGCTCCGCGCGACAGGCACCGCGCTCCGCGCGACAGGCACCGCGCTCCGCGCGACAGGCACCGCGCTCCGCGCGACAGGCACCGCGCTCCGCGCGACCAGCACCGCGCTCCGCGCGACGAGCACCGCGCTCCGCGCGACGCCCGTCGCGTGGTGCGTCGACGGGCCTACTTCGACATGCCGGGGCAGTACTGCTCGACTTCGGTGTTCACCTTGTCGATCTCGGCGTCGAAGGACGGGTCGCCGAATTTCTCGGCGCGCAGCATCTTCGCGATCGTCGCCGCGTAGTTCGCGATGGCCGTCTTCACCGCCGGGTCGACCGCCTTGGCCAGCTCGGCGTCGACCGCCTTGCTGATCCGGCCGAGGATGACCTCGCCCTTTGCCTGTGCCTTCGCCTGGGCGGCCTTGTCCCCGCTGACACTCGCCGCGGCCAGCTCACCGACCACCGGCAGGAGCGCTTCCTCCTCCGCCTCATAGACCGCCTTGACCGCCGTGCACACGGCCTCGGTGTTGGCCTTCACGTCGACCGTCGGGCTCGGCGCGGCGGCACTGCTCGCGGCGCCGCTCTGCGCTGCGGCGGCGGTGTTGTCCGGCTGCTGCGTGCACCCCGTGGCCAGCCCCACCGTGGTGGCAAGGGCCAGCGCCAGAAGAACTCGTTGCGATCGCACGTCATGCTCCCCGTCTCGTGAACCAAGCACGCAGATGATAGAGACCACCACCGACATTTTCCGACCTGTGCCGGTCAGCGCCGGGTCGCGAACGGCCCCGGGCGGACACCGCCCGGGGCCGTGCGGCATCCGACGCCTCAGAAGTCGTCGTCGAAGCTGACCGTCCCGGTGACGCCGACCTGGTACGCCGAGACGCGCCGCTCGAAGAAGTTCGACAGCTCCTGCACGTCCTGCAGGTCCATGAACCCGAACGGGTTGGCGGAGCCGTACAGCGGCGCGATGTCCAGCTGCGCCAGGCGACGGTCGGCGACGTGCTGCAGGTACTGGCGCATGTCCACGGTGGACAGTCCGGAGACGCCCTGGCCCAGCAGGTCCTCGGCGAACTGGACCTCGCACTCGACGGCCTCGGCGAGCATGTCGCGGACCTGCGCGGCCAGCGCGTCGTCGAACAGGTCCGGCTCCTCGGCGCGGACGACGGCGATGACGTCGAACGCGAACGCCATGTGCATCGACTCGTCGCGGAACACCCAGTTGGTGCCGGATGCGAGGCCGTGCAGCAGGCCGCGGGAGCGCAGGAAGTACACGTAGGCGAACGCGCCGTAGAAGAACAGGCCCTCGATGCACGCGGCGAAGCAGATGAGGTTGAGCAGGAACGCCCGCCGGTCGTCCCGTGTGGACAGTCGCCGCAGCGAGCCCAGGGAGTCGATCCAGCGGAAGCAGAACCCGGCCTTGCGGCGGATCGACGGGATGTTCTCCACCGCCGCGAACGCCTCCGCCCGGGCCGCGTCGTCCGGCAGGTACGTGTCCAGCAGGTTCAGGTAGAACTGGACGTGCACGGCCTCCTCGAACAGCTGCCGGGACAGGTACAGGCGGCCTTCGGGGGAGTTCACGTGCTGATACAGGTTGAGGACGAGGTTGTTGGCGACGATCGTGTCGCCGGTGGCGAAGAACGCGACGAGCCGGCCGACGAGGTGCCGCTCGGCCGGGGTGAGCTTCGCCAGGTCGGTGAGGTCGGTGTGCAGGTCGACCTCCTCGACCGTCCACGTGTTCTTGATGGCGTCGCGGAACCGGTCGAAGAACTGCGGGTACCGCATGGGCCGCAACGTCAGATCCATGCCGGGGTCCAGGAGACTCACTGGCACGCCTCGCACGACTCGGGGTTCTCCAGCGAACACGCAACCGCGTCCTCAACTGGAGCCACCAGGGACACCGTCGCCTGCTGGATGCGCGTAGCGGGGCGGGACCGCAGGTAATAGGTGGTCTTCAAGCCGGCCTTCCACGCGTACAGGTACATCGAGGAGAGCTTGCCGATGTTCGGCGCGCTCATGAACAGGTTCAGCGACTGGCTCTGGTCGATGTACGGCCCGCGGGCGGCGGCCAGGTCGATGAGCGCCCGCTGCGGCAGCTCCCACGCGGTGCGGAACAGCGCCCGGGTCTCCGCCGGTAGCGCCGCGACGCCCTGCACGGACCCGTCGGCGCGCTTGATCTCCTCCCGGACCTGCGACGTCCACAGGCCGCGGGACTTCAGCTCCCGCACCAGCGCCGTGTTGATCTGCAGGAACTCACCCGACAGGGTCTCCCGCTTGAACATGTTGGACACCTGCGGCTCGATGCACTCGTAGCACCCGGCGATCGACGCGATCGTGGCCGTCGGCGCGATCGCGATGAGCAGCGAGTTGCGCAGCCCGTACGCGGCGATGCGTGCCCGTACCGCAGCCCACCGTGCCTCCTGGGTCGGGATGACGCCCCACAGGTCCGGTTGCAGGTCGCCGCGGGCCGCCCTGGTCAGCTGATACGCCGGGTGCGGGCCGTGCCGCTCGGCGAGGTCCGCGGAAGTCTCGAGGGCGGTCAGGTAGATTTCCTCGGCGATGCGCGTCGACAGTTCCCGCGCCTCGGGCGCGTCGAACGGCAGCCGCAGCGCGAAGTACACGTCCTGCAGGCCCATGACGCCGAGCCCGACCGGCCGCCACCGCGGGTTCGACGCGGCCGCCTCCACGCTCGGGTAGTAGTTGATGTCGATGACCCGGTCCAGGAACGTGACCGCGGTGCGGACCGTCGCGCGCAGCCGCTCCCAGTCGATGCCGTCGCCGGCCACGTGCGCGGCGAGGTTGACCGAGCCGAGGTTGCACACGGCGGTCTCGCCGTCGCTCGATACTTCGACGATCTCGGTGCACAGGTTCGACAGGTGTACGACCTCGCCGGGCGTGCCGGTCTGGTTGCTGAGCCGGTTCGACGGGTCCTTGAACGTCATCCAGCCGTTGCCGGTCTGCGCCAGGGTGCGCATCATCTTGCCGTACAGGTCACGGGCCTTCACGGTCCGCACGGCGCGCTGCTCCGCGGCCCGGTATGCCTCGTCGAAGGCTTCGCCGTACAGATCCGGCAGCTCCGGCGCCTCGGCCGGGTCGATGAGCGACCAGTCCGCGTCCGCCTCGACGCGGCGCATGAACTCGTCGGGGATCCAGTTGGCGAGGTTGAGGTTGTGGGTGCGCCGCGCGTCCTCGCCGGTGTTGTCCCGCAGCTCCAGGAACTCCTCGACGTCCGGGTGCCACGGCTCCAGGTAGACGCACGCCGCGCCCTTGCGCCGTCCGCCCTGGTTCACGGCGGCGACCGACGCGTCCAGGGTGCGCAGCCACGGCACGATGCCGTTCGACAGGCCGTTGGTACCGCGGATCAACGCGCCCCGCGAACGTACCCGCGACCACGAGATGCCAATCCCACCCGCGAACTTCGACAGCTTCGCCACCTGTGCGTACCGGTCGTAGATCGAGTCGAGCTCGTCGCGAGGCGAGTCGACGAGGAAGCACGACGACATCTGCGTGTGTGCCGTGCCGGAGTTGAACAGGGTCGGCGAGCTCGGCAGGTACGCCAGCGACGACATCAGCCGGTAGAACCCGATCGCCTCGGCAGGGGTGGTCGACAGCCCGCACGCGACCCGCAGCAGCCAGTACTGCGGCGTCTCCACGACCAGGCGCGTCGTCGGGTGCCGCAGCAGGTACCGGTCGGCGACGGTCCGCAGCCCGAAGTACTCGAACCGCAGGTCCCCGCTCAGGTCGACGGCGTCGTCGAGCTTGCGCGCGTTGACCGCCACGAACTGCGCGGTCTCGGCCCCGATCAGCCCCTCGGCGTGCCCCACCCGGACCGCCTGGCTGAACGACGCGATGCCCTGCCCGCGGACCTCCTTGTCGAGGTACGCCGACAGCAGCCGAGCCGCCAGCCGCGAGTACTGGGGCTCCTCGCCGATCATGTCCGCCGCCGTCTGGATCGACAGCCGGTCCAGTTCCGCGGTGGTCGCGCCGTCGTACAGGCCGCTGATGGTCTTCGTCGCCACCCGCAGCGGGTCGACGTCGTCGAGGTCGTCGGCCCACCGCCCGACCGCCCGCACGATCTTGTTCACGTCGACCGGCTCGCTGGCGCCGTTGCGCTTGCGGACCTGCATCTGCGCCCGCCGCTGGACCGGCACTTCCTCCGCGGTCATCTGCGTGAGTGTCACCCTTGGTGCTCCTCTTGCTCGTCTCCGGAAAGAGGCGAACGCGGGACACGCAGGCGGAGCCGGCACGGCCGCCGCCGGCGACCGGGCACGTCACAGCCGTCGGCCGTCCCACGCGACCTCGGACCGCCGCACTCCCGTCCTCGGGCGCGGCGCTGCTGGCAGGTCTTCGGACTCGCGGGCACGGTCACGGCACGTGCCGCGAACCTCCTACCGGCCGTCACTTCCCAGGCCCGGATGGCCCAGTGTTTGCTCGACGGCTTTCGTTCCCACTCACCGCTGCGGGGCAGTCCCGGTCTCACACCGGGTTCCCTCTTGCCTCGACCGGACTGGATACCCGGCCGAACCAGCTGCGCCACGGACTATATCTGGTACCCCATCGCAGCACGCACACCCACATGTCGTGCCGCGTGTCGGGCAGGTCCGCCAAGGGTTAGTCGCCCAGCCCGTCGATGTGGTCACGCAACCGGTCGACGAACCTTCGCGGCTGCCGGGGTACCCGTGGCGGCGGCGCGGCTGCCGCCGTGGGTGGCAGCTCACCGCGCTCCTCCGCGAAGGCGCGCAGGATCTCCCGCTCCGTCGCGCGGACAGCAGCAGGCACGACCACAGTCACCCTGATAGAACCGGCGGACGATCCGAGCCCGTCAGTACGTCCACCGGAGAAGGGAACCCGGTCGCCGTGCTGGACACCGGGCTGCAAGCGGACCGTGACGGTCCCGTCGTAGGCCTTGTACCGCAGTGTGGTGCCCAGGGCCGCGACCGCCATCGGCAGACGTGCGAAGGCGTACCCGCGGAACAAGTCGCCGGAGAGATCCCCACGGTCGTCCGGCCTGGTGGCAACGAACTCATCGAGCAGCAGCCGTTGGGTGGCGGTCAGGTCGGTCGGCGTCGGCACGTCCACGTGTATCTCGAGGTTGCCCCGTCCCGCGCCGGCAGCGCGGGGCAGCCCCTGGCCCTGGACCAAGATCGTCGAGCCGGGCTGTGTCCCTGGCTCCAGTCGCAGCACCTCGTGACCGTCGAGGATCGGAATCCTCATGGTGCCACCGAGCGCTGCCAGGGCCATCGGCACCGTGAGCTGGTAGTGCAGGTTGTCGCCGGCGCTGCGCAGCGGCCCCGCCTTTTCGCGGACCGTGACATAGAGGTCGCCGGCGCTGTGTCCGCCCTCGCCGTGGTTTCCCTGACCGCGTACCCGCAGGGTCTGGCCCGCTCGTACGCCGGCCGGGATGCGCAGCGCGAACCCGCTCAGTTGCCGGTTGCGCTTCGCTCCCGAGCACGTGAGGCAGCGGCTGTTGACGACCTCGCCGGTGCCCCCGCACACCCCGCACGGAACGCTGCGCTCCAGTGTCAAGTCGATGGTCGTGCCGAAGACGCATTCCCGCACGCTGAGGGGCAGCTCGACGGACAGGTCCGACGTGGAGCGCTCCTGTACCCCGAACACGCGCTCGAACGTATCCGGATCATGTCGCTGCCGGCCCCCGCCGTCGCCGGCTTCGATGACGACGCGGCGGCGCCCGGCCGGGGGATGCGGCGCGCCGCCGGACTGCGGTGCGGCGTTGAACTGTGCACCGGCGCCGGTGCGTGACGGGTCGGCCGCGGATTTCTGCCCGCTGGCCACGGTCGGATGAGGCGCCGACGGGGTGGACCTTGCGCCCGGCCGGTAGGCCACGTTGCGAGCGATCGCCACCAGTCCGCCGGTGTCCCTCTCACCACGCTTGGGAATGGGCCGGCCGCGCGCCCGGAGCCGCTGGTAGATGTGGCGGTACAGGGTGTCGAGATCCAGCAATTCGGGACCGTCGGGGATGCCGTTCTTCAACGCCTCGATCAACTCGCCGGTGAAGGCGGTGTACGGCTCATTGTCCGGTGCGAGCGCGAGCCGGGTCCGGGCGGTCGCGGTGAGCACACACGTGCCGAAGATTTCCAGACCGTCCGGCGTCGGTCCGTCCGGGCTCATCCATGTGCCGAGTGCCCGGCCGCTGTAGCAGCAGTCGATGATGGCCACCTTCCGGCGGGCGCGGCTGGCGTCCAGGAACTCATTGCGGATCCACTTGAACGGAATCGACTCGCGGTTGGGTCGCAGCCGGTCCGCGCCCGGCAGCGCGAGATACACCTCGTCTTCGTCGCGGTCGTCGATCAAGCCGTGTCCGGCGAAGTAGAACAGCAGCGTGTCCGTGGCGCGGTCGGCCTGTTCCCGCAGCACGTCGAGCACCTCGGCGCTGCTGCTCGGCTGGTTGAGGACCCTGCAGTGCGCGCGCGGCAGACCCCACCGACTGGTGTCCTGCAGTAACCGCCGCAGCCCGGCGATGTTGTTTCGCACTGTCGGCAGATCGTCGAGTGCGCCCTCGTCGTCGCCGGCCCTGGCGGCGTGGCGTTGATACCGGGACACCCCCACCAGGACGGCCCGTGACGCTCGCGGATCCGGCAGCGTCCCGGTCATCGGACCGGCCGCCGCTGCATGGCGCCGTTCATCGGTGCCTCCGTCTCCCAGGATCCGGATCACTGACCTTGGGGCGCACGGTGCCGCCCGCACTCACCGCAGCCTACGACCGGGGGACGCCTACGCGGTGCAAGAATCCGAAGGCTGACGCTGTGCCGCAGCCGTTGCGACCGTCGAGCCTGGGCCCATGTCCGGCCGGCGGGTCGCGCGTCAGGTGGGCAGCAGGGACTCCTCGATCACGATGAACGGGTGCACGTGGAGGTGCAGGCTGCCGCGGAGGACGTCGACGTCGGGCGCGATCCGCAACGAGGTGCGAGCGCCGTCCGCCTCGATCGTGACGGTTTGTGGCACCCTCGTGGAACAGGTCCAGCACCGGGCGTCCGTGCCGGGTCCATCGCGTCATGTGGGCGGGGGAGTCCCCATCGTCAGGGCTCGCCGTCGGTTCGACGCCGAACGTCTCGAGGAACTCCCGTGCGCTGGGAACGTGGGGCTCGCGGTGTCGGATCATGATTGCCGGCGTCCTACGGACTGTCCGGCCGGGAGTTCCGGCGCGACCACGACGTCGATGACGGGCTGCTCGAGGCCGGTCGCGCGGCTCGACCGCCAGATCGTGCTGACCCGCAGCCTCCACCGGTCACGTGCATGCAATCGGGGACGGTCTGCGCCTCGACGACGCCCATGTGCAGGAACCGGAGCAGGAACCGGTCGAGATCCTCGGCCAGGGTGCTCATCGGGGCCGGTCGGGCAAGCGTCCCGGCTCGCGCGTCCGCCGGGTCATCCTCGCAGCGTGGTGGCCCAGTCGTCCGGTGCTTGAGCGGGTTCGCCGCTCATAGGTGCGGGCGGCCAGCGGCGGTGTGCCGCCGGTCCCCGCCCGCACCCATGAGCGCGCTGTGCGTGGTGCCGGTGCTGCTCCTTGCGGGCGCGAGCTACCCCGCCAGAGCCGGGCAGTACTTCGCGGCCTCGGCGCTGGCCTTGTCCAGCTCGGCCTCCAGTGCCGGGTCGTCGACGCCGTCCATGGAGCTCAGGAACTTCGAGAACGAGGCCACGAAGTTCTCGATCGCTGCCTTCGCCGCCGGGTCGGCGGCCTTCTCCAGCTCGACGTTGACCGCCTTCGTCAGCCGGGCCAGGACCACCTCACCCTTGGCCTTCGCCGCCGCGACTCCGGCCTTGTCGTCCTTGACGCCGGCGGTGAGCAGCTCGGTGAGGACCGTGGTGATCGCTTCCTTCTCCTTGTCATAGGCCGCTACGACGCCCTTGCACACCGCCTCGGTGTTGGCCTTCGCGTCGACGCTCGGGCTTGCCGCGGCTGCGGCGCTGGTGCCGCCGGCGGTCGCCGAGGCGGTGCTGCCCTTGGCGGCGCCGTCGGTCTCCTCGGCGCACGCCCCGGTCAATCCCACCGTGGTGGTCAGGGCCAACGCCAGGATGATCCGTCGCAACTGCATGTCTGTGTGCTCCCCAGGGGTGGTGTGATCCAAGCCTGCCGAGCATAGAGACGACCACCGACAATTTTCCGGCCCGCGGACCGTGAGACTGACCTCAACCAGCCAGCGACAGATGAGCAGATTCCGGGCAATGCGCACCCGGCGGAAGCATAGGGTGATCACGAGCTGACCGGCGGCAACGCGCTGGTGACAGGTGCGATGACGACGACCCGTCCCGTGTCCACACCACCGACCGGACTGACGTCGGCGCAGGCCTCCCGCCGTGGTTCCTCGTCCTGCGCACCGTCTGGCGGCGCGATCTCCTGCAGCGGATCCTCGGCCTCAAGGACCCGCGCGGCGGCGCGTAGGCTGCGGCCTCGTGACTGTTGACATCGCAGCTGAAACCCCCGGCGACAGCGACGCCGAGGAGACCTTCGAGACGGCCGCCGAAGCCGGCGACGGCCCGTCGATCATCTACACCGCGTACTTCACGGCAGCGGAGGAGCTGGTTGAGCACATCCGCGCCGCGGACGTGCTCAACCTCGGCTTCCGCGTCGAGTCCTACGTCGTCTCCTCGGACGAGGCATCCGACGCCACCCAGATCGAGTTCGAGTTCACCCTGCTCAGCGAGCTGCCCGTCCGCGGCGAGTGACGCCGCACGGCCCGCCACCCGGGGATCGCGACCGGGTGGCGGGCCTGCGGAGCAAACGGAACAAAGCGGGTCAGCAGAACAAAGCGGGTCAGCGGAACACAACGGAGCAGGCGGGTGCGGCTACGCCGCGATCTGGTCGAACTGCTCCCAGCCGCCGATCGCGGTGCGGTTCGCGATCAGCGCCGCGGCGCCCGCGTTCTCCGCGCAGACATAGCGGTTGTTCACCGTGGCCAGCAGGCTGACGGTGCCGTTGCTGTTGCGGATCAGCTTGAACGTCTCCCAGGGGCCGGCCGCGGTGCGGTTGGCGATCAGTGCGGCCGCGCCGGCGTTGTCCGCGCAGACGATCCTGCTGTTGACCCTGGCCCGCAGCGCGATGTTCCCGCCGCCGAGGTCGACGATCTCGAACCGTTCCGCGTTGCCGACGGCCGTGGCGGTGGCGATCAGCGGCGAGTTGCCGCTGTTCGCCGCGGAGACGTAGCGGTTGTTCGCCCTGGACCGGAACGCGACCGCGGTGCCGGTCGGTGGGGTGCTCGGCGGGACGCTCGGGCCACCGGCGATCGGCTGGGTCGGCCGGGTCGCGGTCAGGGGCGTCTCGCGCTTGAACATGCGGCCGCCGTCGGCGGTGATGCGCAGGTAGTAGTCCGAGGAGCAGGCCACGCCGTCGGCGTCGAGCGCGGGTCGGCCGAAGTTCGTCGGCTGCATCGAGGCGTTCTCCGCCGTCTTCGCGATCTGGTTGCCCTCGTTGAACTCGTCGAACATCGACACGTACAGGCCCTGCGCGCCGAGCCGGGTCATGTTGTAGATGTGATGCCAGTAGAAGTCGCCGTGGGCGCGGGCGCCGGCCGACAGGTCACCGGGCATCACGCAGGGCTGGTAGTCGATCCCTCTGGCGTTGCAGTCGGCCTGGTCGCCGACGTTGACGTTGTTGTAGTACGAGTCCAGCCCGCCGATGTCACCGGTGCGGCCGACCATCCACGGCGAGATCATGTTGAACGCGTGGTAGACGTCCAGGAAGCCGGGGCGGGAGTCGTTGACGCCGGTGCGCCACCAGGTCGGCACGCCGCCGATGACGTAGCAGCCCTGGGCCTTGAACCAGTTGATGACGTCCAGGCACGGCGCGGGCGCGAACGGCCGCCCGGGGTCGTTGAACCCGAAGCCCCAGATACACACGACCGGCTTGCCGTTCTGCCGCGCGTACGCCGGCGACGCGGTGTAGGCAGACATCTTCGTCGTCCAGTCGGTCTTGATCTGCGACTGCATGTTCGTCCAGCTGGTGACGTCGTACATGATGTAGAACTTGCGGCCGTAGGCCTCCGCGGCACTGCGGACCTTGACCGTCATCGCGTCGCGGATGGGTCCCTCGCCGCCGACCGGGTTGAAGCGCTGCAGGGCGGCGGTGTCGCAGCCGTAGTCGCGCATCCACTTGAAGTGGGTGTCGACCGTCTGCTGGTCGTAGGACGAGAACAGCTTGGCGGGCTGCCCGTTGCCGAGGTTCGCGTACGCGGTGGTGTAGCTCTTCGTGTACTCGCGCATGTCCGGCCACGAGACGAGGGTGGTGTTGCTCGGCGACGGCGGCTGGCTGCCGTTGGCGCTGTAGTGCCACCACTGGTTGATCGGTGACCCGTCGCCGAGGCAGGCGAACCAGCCCTGGTAACCGACGGAGATCTTGCCGACCACATCACCGGGAGCGCTGGCCGCCTCGGCGGTGCCGGCAACGTACGCGGTGGCACCGAGACCGGCGGCGGCGACGCCTCCGACCAGGATCTGGCGTCGGGAGAGGGTCATGGGGGTGTCCTTCCAGAGGGAACGCGGGCGGCGCGTGCCATGGTGGAGGAGCGCGCCGACGCACCTGCTGGAAACGGCGAACGGTGAGGGATTCGTCGCCGTCGTTGACTGTTGCAAGAGTGTTGCAGGGCTGTCAACGTCTTCATTGGATGACAGCCCGATTAAACCGAGGGTTGTGCCGGACGAAAGACGCATTTAAGGCACAGACATCGGTGGTGTGCGGCGTCATGGTGACGCTTCCTCCGCCGCGTGCCCGGCGACCTCGCCGAAGGACCGGACCGCGAGGCTGGGCAGGTCACCGGTCGCCGGACGCGTCGTGATCGCCGTGCCGTCGCGACGGGTGATCCGGAAGACGTGCTGTTCGCCCGGCAGGAGCGTGACGAGAGCGTCGGCGACGGCGACCGCGCTCGCCTCGGCGCCGAGCGTGGCGGCGAGCCGGTCGGCGAACACGCACACGTCACGCAGGACCGTCACGGCGGTGACCGTGACATGCAGCTCGCCGTCGACGACGGCCAGGTCGGTGCGGTGTTCGGGCCGCGGGGCGCGCAACGCCCGCTCAGGACGGTAGGCCCAGGTGGTCCGCACGCCGTCGGCGTCCACCACGAGCAGCTCGGCGGCCGGGTCCGCGGGCTCGCCGACCTCGGGGTCGACGGGCAGGCGGACGAGCCCTCCGGGCGGGCAGGTGGCCCGCAGGTGCGCTCGGGCGAGTTCCTGGCCGTCCAGCCCGATCCGCCGGACCAGGACCTCCGGATGCCAGGCGGCGTCGCCGTCGTTGACGAGCGCGAGCACGAGCCCCTCCGGGCCGGTCGGGTCGTGCGTCGGTCCCGGGTGGACCGGCTGGATCGTGGCGAGCCGCGGCGCGAACGAGCGGCGCAGGGCGTGCCACAGCGGCTTCTCGATCCCCGCGTGGTCGACGGCCGACCAGCTGATCGCGGGCCAGCAGTCGTTGAGCTGCCACACCACGACCCCGCCGCAGCGGTCGCGGGAGCGCAGCCACTCGACGCCGGCGGACACCGCCCGGGCCTGGACGACCTGGGTCGCGAAGTGCCAGTCGGCGCCGTTCACCGGGGTCGGTACGTGCGGCTGGAGCCCGCGGGTGAGCTTGTGCATGCCGTCGATCGCCCGCAGGTGGTGCTGGGTCAGGGTCGAGTCGGGGCCGGGGGTCTGCCCGTCGACGACGCGTTCGAGCGTGGTCCAGGCGGCCGGACCGCACCAGCCCATCTCGGCGACGAACGCCGGGTCGTGGTCGCGGTAGTGCGCGTAGTCGCCGTCGTTCCAGGGGTACCAGAGGTGGCTCGGCCCGTGCGTGTCCGCGAGCGGGTCCCGCTCGACGGTGCCCGACCAGGGCGAGTTCGGCAGGTACGGGCGGGTCGGGTCGAGCCGGGCGAGCACGCGGGGGAGCACGTCGAGGTAGTAGGCCGCGCCCCAGCCGCGGGTGCCGAGCTGGTCGGCCCACCCCCAGTGGTGCCAGCCGAGGACCGTCTCGTTGCCGCCGCACCACAGCACCAGGCTCGGGTGCGCCGACATGCGCGCGACGGCCTGCTCGGCCTCGGCGGTGACGAGGTCGACCATGTCGTCGTCCTCGCAGTAGGCGGCGCAGGCGAAGAGGAAGTCGTGCCAGACCAGGACGCCGCGTTCGTCGCAGGCGTCGAGGAACTCCTCGGTCGCGAAGTGCCCGCCGCCCCAGACGCGCAGCAGGTTGGCGTTGCCGGCGACCGCCTGGTCGATGCGGGCGGCCACCCGGGCCGGGGTGACGCGGCCGGCGAAGGTGTCGTCGGGGATCCAGTTGTACCCGCGGATCCGCACGAGACGGCCGTTGACGACGAGTGCCCAGCGGGTGCCGGCCTCGTCGGGGGTCTCGTCGACCGTCACGCTGCGCAGGCCGACGCGGACGCCGGTGGTGTCCAGCACGGTGCCGGCGTGCTCCAGCTCGACGTGGAGGCGGTACAGCGGCTGCCCGCCGACGCCGATCGGCCACCACAGCTCGGGATCGGTGACGGCAACGGTGACCGCCACCTCGTCGCCGGTGACCGTTGCCGTAGCGGATCCGGCGGACCGGCCGGCCGGGTCGGTCAGCTCGACCCGGACCTGGGCACCCTCCGGTGCGTCGACCCGGACGTGCGTCGTGACCTGGGCCGAGGTGTGGTCCGCGGCGAGCCGGACGAGCGGCCGGACATGATCGATCCGCCCGGCGTAGGTCTCCAGCCGGATGCCGCGCCAGATACCGGCGGTGACGTGGTGCGGCCCCCAGTCCCAGCCGAAGTTCGCCGCCGCCTTGCGCACGTGGGCGTACGGCTCGTCGTACGGGCTGGGCAGCGGACCGTGCGCGTGTTCGTGCGCGTACGCGGCGTCCCAGGCCGAGGCGAAGCGCACCTCGACGACGTTGTCGCCGGGCTGCAGGGCGTCGTCCACCCGCCACCGGTAGGCCAGGTGCTGGTCGCGGGCGGCCCCGATGTGCAGGCCGTTGACGTAGACGTCGGCGATGGTGTCGAGGCCGTCGGCGACGAGGTCGGTGCGGGTGCCCGGCGTCCGTGTCCACTGGACGCGGCGGTGGTAGCTCCAGTGGGAACGGCCGACCCACGCCTGCGCGTGCTCGCCCCGGCCGACGTCCGGGTCGGTGATGAGGCCGGCCGCCAGCAGGGCGGTGTGCACCTCGCCCGGCACGTGCGCGGGGATGCTCGTCGTGCGGACCGCGTCGGGCGCGGTGTCCGGGCCGTCGACCCAGGTCAGTTGCCATGCGCCGCCCAGGTCGAGCCGGGTGGCGGTGGTGGTCGTCGGTTGGGTGGTGAGTGTCATCCTTTGACCGCCCCTGCGGTGAGAGCTTCCTGCATACGGCGGTTCGACAGCGCGTATGTGATGTAGACCGGCAGCAGCGTGAGCACGGTGCCGGCGGTGAGCACACCGAAGTTGGTGGCGTCGGAGATGAGCGTGGGCAGCGCGACCTGCGCGGTTCGCACGCCCGGTGCGGTGCCGGTGATGGTCAGCGAGAACAGGTACTCGTTCCAGAACGTGAGCAGCTGCAGAATCGTCACGCTGACCAGGCCGGGCATCGCGATCGGGATGAACACGCTGATCAGCAGCCGCCAGTGCCCGGCGCCGTCGAGGGCGGCGGACTCCACCAGCGCGGGCGGCACGGTGCGCATGAACTGGGTGAGCAGGAGCACCGACAGCGGCAGGGCGCTGGCCGGCAGAAAGAGCATCTGGAACTCGCGCGTATAGAACAGGTCCAGCTTGATCGCCAGGATCACGGTGGGGATCAGCGCGGCGAACGGCGGGATGAGGAACCCCGCGGAGAACGCCCCCGTGATCACCCGGGAGAGCCGGTTGTTCTGGCGGGCCAGGGCGTACGCCGCGGGCAGCGCCAACGCCAGGGTCAGCACGATCGCGACGACCGAGATGAGCAGGGAGTTGAGCAGGGCCTGGCCCAGGTCGGCGGTGCGCCAGGCGGTGCTGAAGTTCTGCCACAGCCAGTGCGACGGCAGCGCGAACGGGCGGGTGAAGATCTCGACGTTGGTCTTGAGCGCGCTCACCGCGAGGTAGTACAGCGGCGCGGCGAGCAGCAGCGCGTACAGCCACGACAGGACGGTCGCGGCGGGTGCGCCGGCCCGCCGTGGCCGGCGGGTGACGTTCGGGGCGGTCATCGGGTGTTCTCCATCGGACTGCGCAGCAGCGCGCGGATCAGGGCCATCCCGGCGATGCCGATCAGCAGGAGCACGACCCCGACGACCTGGCTGTAGCCGAGGTCCCGCTGGGCGAACGCCTTCGCGTAGACCAGGTAGGACAGCGTGGTGGACGAGGTGCCGGGCCCGCCCTTGGTGAGCAGGAGGATCAGTGCGGCGGAGGTGAACAGCGTCCAGAGGAACTGCAGCATCGTGAGGGTGCGGACGTAGTCCTTGACCATCGGGAACGCGATCTGCCACATGATGCGGAACCGTCCGGCGCCGTCGATGCGGGCCGCCTCGATCACGTCGGCGGGCAGGCTCGACAGGCGGGCGGCGAACAGCACAGCGGTCCAGCCGACGCCGCGCCACAGGTCGATGGCGATGAGACTGGCGAGGGCGGTGTCCGGGTCGGCCAGCCACGCGGTGGCCCACGTGTCGAGACCGAGCGTGCGGAGCAGGCCGTTGACCCCGCCGTCCGGCGACAGGACCCCGTAGAAGACCATGCCGGTGATCGAGATCGAGATGAGTCCGGGGGAGAAGTACAGCACCGACAGCACCCGGTAGCCGCGCGGCTTGGTGTTGAGGTGGTACCCCAGCATGAACGCCAGCGGGATCATCACCGGGATCACCACGGCGACCTGCACGGCGCTGTTGCGCACCGCGGCGTAGAACGCGGGGTCGGCGAAGACCTTGCTGATGTTCTCCGTCCCGGCGTAGGTGGGCTCGTAGAGCAGCCCTTTCCACCGCAGGGTCGCGATGACGAACATCGCGCCGAGCGGGCCCACGGCGAAGACGGCGAACCACAGCAGGGACGGGACCGTCAGCCAGAGGACGCGGGACGAGTGCAGGCCGCCGCCGCGTCTTCGCCGTTCGGTGACGATCGGCGGCACGGCGCCGGTGCGGGCCAGGGTGCTGGTGGATGCCATGAGACGTTCCTTTGACAAGCGGGGGGCCGCAGCGGGTGCGGCCCCCCGGTGCTCAGCGGGCGGTGTCAGCCCTTCGTGGCGGTGTCGAGGCCGGCGCAGATCTGCTGCGGCGTCGACTTTCCGTACGCGCCGGTCAGGACCTGGATGATGCGGTCGGACGCGGAGCCGATCCAGACGTCGGGCAGCACCGCGTAGTCCACCGTGGCGTCCAGCCCGAGCGACTGGGACAGCAGCGGGTTCGTGGCGTACGTGGCGAAGTCGCCGGTGGTCGGCGGCAGGATGCCGGAGTCCTTGACGAAGTCACCGACGGCCGTGTCGGCGTAGAACTTCGTCACGAGCTTGCGCAGGTTGTCGATCCGGTCCTTCTCCGCGCCGCGCTTCGTGATCATGAAACCGACGCCGGTGAAGCCCCGGAACGCCGTGGGCTTCTTGAACGTCGCGCCGCTCGGGATCGGGAACCCGCCGAGGGTGGTGTGCTTGTCGATCCCCGTGCCGGACGCGGTGGACTCGGTGTACGCCCACGAGCCGGCCGGCATGATCGCCGCCTTGCCGCCGTAGTAGGACGCGTACATGTTGTCGGCGTTGAGCCCGGCGGCGTTGTCGACGAACACCCCGGCGTCGCGGAGCTGGGTGAACAGCTTGATGCCCTCGAGGACCGACGGCGTGGCGCAGTAGCCGCCCTTCTGCATGACGCCCTGCATCGCCTTGGCGTCGGTGTAGGACTGCGCGATCTGGTAGAAGAACTTCTGGCCGGTCCAGTCGTTGCCGCCGACGGCGAGCGGCGCGACACCCGCGGCGCGCAGCTTCCCGGCCGCGGCGATGAGCTCGTCCGTGGTCGCCGGGATCTTGTCGACACCGGCCTTCTTCAGCAGGTCGGTGTTGTACCACAGCGGCCAGCTGAACCCGGAGAACGGCAGGCCCTGCAGCTTGTCGCCGGCCCGCCACTCGTTGAGCGCGGCGGGCTTGATCTTGTCGGCCAGGCCCCAGTCCTTGAGGTACTGGTCGGCCGGCACGGTGACGCCGGCGTCGAGCCAGCCGAGTGTCTTGTCGAACAGGTTGACGATGACGAGGTCGGGCGACTTGCCCGCGGCCACGGCGTTCTCGACCTGGTCGTCGATGGTCTCGAGACCCTCGGTGACGTTGACCTTGATGCCGGTCTCCGCGGTGAACGCCTCGAAGACCCGGTTCTGGGCGGCCGCCGCCGAGTTGCCGGCCGACCAGCGGGTGACGACGTCGATGGAGTCGGGTGCTGCCGCTTCGTCGGAGCCGCAGGCGACGAGGGCGGGGCTGAGGGCGAGGGCGCTGAAGACGAACGCGGCCACGGCGCGCACGGCCCGTGGCCTGGTGCGGTGGTCCATGGGGATTCCTTTACATCTCGGGCAGGGGAGGGTGACAGCGCATCGAACTGCCGACCGGCGCTGTTTGCCGCAGGGGGAGGGGTGTCCCGGGAAGTGCTCGACACAGCGTCGCCGACGCCACGTCCGAAGTCAACAACAAAGATTTTTAATCTATGAACCTATGAGTGCTGCGCCGACACGGTCCGGCGGGACCCGGTCACCGGCTGGAGTGGCGGACCGTCAGCCGCGCCGGCGCGGCCCGCACGGTGCGCGGCGCCGCCCCGGACAATGCCTCGGCCAGGGTGTGTCCGACCAGCTCGCCCAGCTCCTGCACGTCATGGCTGACGGCGCTGAGCGACGGCACCGCCAGCTGGCACAGCGCCGAGTCGTCCCAGGCGACGAGGGACAGGTCGGCGGGCACCGCGATGCCGAGGCGGGCGGCCTCGTGCAGGGCGCCGAGCGCCATGACGTCGTTGTCGAAGACCAGCGCGGTGGGCCGCCGGTCGAGCGCCGCGAGGGCGGTGACCGCCCGGACGCCCGCGGCCTCGGAGTAGTCGCCGTCGAACGGCGTGGTGCGGATGCCGTGCTCGGCCGCGACCGCCTCGAACGTGCGGCGCCGGATGATGGTGTGCGCCATCTGCGCCGGCCCGCCGACGTGGCCCAGGTGCGTGTGACCTGCCGCGGCCAGCTCGACGACGACGTCGCGCATGGCGACCTCGTCCTGCGTCCACACCGTCGGCAGCCCCTCGGCCGTGACCGGGTCGCCGATGACGACGCTGGGCAGGCCCAGCCGCTTGACCAGGGCCACCCGCTCGTCGCCGGGCAGCAGGTCGATCAGGATGACCCCCTGCACCTGGCCGTACTGCGCCCAGGCCCGCATCCGCTCGACGGCCTGCGGCACCGTGGCCACGACCTGCAGCAGCACCGGCACGCCGAGCGGGACCAGGACGCGCTCCATACCGGCGATGAACTCGTGGAAGAACGGCTCGGCACCGAGGACCTCCGCGTCGCGCACGAGAGCGAGGCCGACCGGCGTGCCCTGCTGCGGTCGGGCCGTCGCAGCGGGTACCGCGGCCATTGCGTCCTCCTCGTGGGTTAATCTTCGTCCCCGTAACGTAGTCGTGCGACAGCGTACGGCGAGACGAGAGGCGGTTGCGCGTGGCGCGACGGGAGTCTGCGGCCGCAGGACCCGGTAGCCGCGCGCTCATCGTGGACCTGATCCGGTCCTCCGGGCCGATCAGCCGGGTCGAGCTGGTCAACGCGACCGGCCTGACCCAGCCGACGATCTCGAACATCGTGCGCCGGCTCATCGACGACGGTGTCGTGCGCGAGACCGGAGACACGGTCGCCACCCGCGGCAAGCCCCGCGCCATGCTGATCATCAACTCCCGCGCCGCCTACGGCGTGGGGATCCACGTGGGTGCGGACACGCTGACCTGCGTGGTGACGGACACCCGCGGCGGCACCGTCGGCCGCCAGCTGGTCGCCGCCGCCGAGGACGGCCGGCCGGAGAGCGTGGCCGCCCGGCTCGCGACGCTGTACCACGACGTCACCCACGGCCTCGGCCTGCCGCCGCAGAGCGTGGCCGGCATGGCCGTGGTCGGGCCGGGGCCGGTCGACGTGGCGCGGGGGCGGTTCCTCGCACTGCCGGGCCTGCAACGCCCGGCCGGGCTCGACCTCGCCCATGCCCTGACCGGCCGGCTCGGGGTGCCGGTGCTGGTCGACAGCGACGCGGCGGCGGCGACCGTCGGGGAGTTCTGGGGGCGGCAGGTGTCGCGCGAGCGCACCTTCGGCTGCCTGTACATGAACTCGGGCATCGGCTCCGGCGTCGTGCTCGACGGCGCGCTGCACCGGGGGGCGAGTTCCAACGCCGGGAAGCTCGGCCACATCGCGGTGGTCCGCGACGGCGAGCAGTGCCACTGCGGCAACCGGGGGTGCCTGGAGCAGTACGCCGCGCCGCGGGTGCTCGTCGCGCGGGCCCGGACCATCCGGGGACTGGCCGACCGCCTGCGGATCCGGGCCGAGGATCCCGACGCGCGGGCCTTCGACGTGCTCGCCCGCGCCGCGATCTACGGCGACGAGCAGGCCCGCGCGCTCATCGACGAGTCGGCGGCGATGCTCGCGGAGGGCGCGGTGGCCCTGGCGAACCTGTGGGACATCGACACGCTCGTGCTGGCCGGGCCCGGGTTCGCCGTCGCCGGGTCGATCTACGTCACCGAGATCCGCCGCCGGCTCGCGCAGCGGGCGTTCGCGCGCGACGTGCACGACGTGCGGGTCGACCTGTCCAGCAACCCGCGGGACTCCGCGGCGATCGGCGGCGCCGCGCTGGTGCTGCAGGGATCCGTCGCGCCCGGGCACGGCCCGCAGGTCGGCGCCCGGCTCTAGCGCGATCCGGCCGGTGCGGCTACGGTGCTCAGATCGGCCACCGCCACCGGTTGACGGACGAACTCGACCACGCATAGATTAAAAATCTAACTTAGTGCGGGACACCCTGGGTCATCGGCGGCCCAGCGGTCCTCTCCCGGCCGAATCCGCCACGGCCGGGCACCCGCTCGCATCCCACCCCACCGCCTGAGTCCTCGCCAGGCGTGCCACGCCATGTCATCGTCGCTGCCCACTGTGACCGGCGATCACGTTGGGAATCCGCCACCGCAAAGGACCCCCGCCTTGACACACAGCAGGACACCCAGCAGGACCCGCAGAGCCACGCGGGCACTGTGCGCCGCCGGCGCCGTGCTCGCGATCGCGACGGTAACGGCGATCGTGGCGCCCATGATCCCGGCGAACGCCGCCGGCCGCGCCATCCACGTCGCGAAGAACGGCAACGACGCCAACGCCGGCACGCAGGCCGCGCCGTACCTGACCATCAACCGCGCCGCGCAGGAAGCGCAGCCCGGCGACACGGTGCTCGTCCACGCCGGGCTCTACCGGGAGACGGTCAAGCCGGCCCGCGGCGGCACGGGCGAGACGGCCCGCATCACCTACACCAAGGCCGGCGACGGTGAGGTCGTCGTCAAGGGCTCCGAGGAGATCAACAACTGGGTGCGCGGCACCGGCAACGTCTGGAGCGTCACGCTGCCCAACACGTTCTTCGGCGCCTACAACCCGTACGCGACCGGGCACCCGCAGGGCGGCGGGGGCGGCTTCTTCCCCGGCTACAACGCCGGCGACGTTTACCTCGACGAGCAGGCATACCTGGAGAAGCCCGCGCTCAGCGACGTGCAGGCCGCGGGTGGCACCTGGTATTCGCAGGTGGCCGGGAGCAACACGACGATCTGGGCGAACTTCAACGGCCAGGACCCGAACGCCAGGCTGGGCGAGATCAACGCGCGCCGGCAGATCTTCGCCCCGGACGCGTGGGGCCTGGGCTACATCACCGTCGACGGCCTCACCGTGAAGCACGCGGCCAACACCTACTCCGACTTCCCGGACAGCCCGACGCGGCGGCAGGCCGGCGCCATCAGCGTCAACGGCGGCCTGCGCTGGATCATCCAGAACAACATCGTGATCAACGCGCGCACCATCGGCATCGACATCGGCCTCGGCAACGACGAGTGGGCGGGCAACCGGCCGGGCACCACCCGGACGAGCTTCCGCGACACCAGCAAGTACGGCTCGCACATCGTGCGCAACAACTACATCGGCAAGTCCGGTCAGTCGGGCATCGCCGGCGTCTTCTCCTGGAACTCCGACATTCTGTACAACATGATCGAGGACACCAACTACCGCAACGAGTTCAGCGGCGCGGAGACGGCCCCGATCAAGGTGCACTACATGAACGAGGGCCTCATCAAGGGCAACTACGTCAAGAACTCCCGCGGCGGCAACTCCGCCGGCATCTGGACCGACTGGGGCAACCAGAACGTCCGGATCACCGGCAACATCGTCATGAACAGCCCGTGGGGCTACTACGCCGAGGCCGTGCACGGCCCGATCCTGGTGGACAACAACGTCTTCATCGGCAACAGCGACATCCGCACGCTGGACGCCACCGGCATTGTCTTCGCCAACAACCTGTTCATCGACAACGGCAGGTTCGCCATCGACGGCGGCGGCCGGGACGCCTACTACTTCCAGCCGGGCACGATGAACGAGTCGACCGCGCTGACCTCGCCGCAGAAGGACTTCTGGTACAACAACCTGGTCCAGGGCTCGACCCTGCCGGACAACGCGACCGGCAAGACGCACGTGAAGGAAGGCAACTTCACCGGCGTCGTGTCCAACGTGCAGTACACCGCCACCAACACCTCGATGCAGCTCAACTTCAACCTCAACGCCACCGGCATCAGCGGGCTGACCCCGGTGACGAAGGCCCGCGTCGGCACCATCCCGCGCGCCAACGAGAGCATCGCCGCCGACGTCACCACCGATTTCTTCGGCGCCGCGATCAACACCGGCAACGTCATGGCCGGCCCGTTCGCCGGCGCGCGCAACGGCGCCAACACCTTCACCCTGTGGCCGCCGGCCGGTCAGACCGTGCCGAAGCCGCCGGCGCCCCCGGTCGGCACGCCGGTGAACCTGTCGCGGAACGCGGCCGCCCGCGCCACCGCGTCCTACCAGGACGGCACGCTCGTCGCCGCGAACGCCATCGACGGCAACACGGCGTCGCGGTGGTCCAGTGACCACAGCAACGACAACAACGCCTGGCTGCAGGTCGACCTGGGCGCCACCTACAGCGTCACCTCGGCGACGCTGCAATGGGAGGCCGCGTACGCCAGGGGATACAAGGTGCAGGTGTCCGACAACGGGACCCAGTGGACGGACGTGTACTCGACCACCACCGGTGACGGGGGTGCCGACACCGTGACGATCGGCCGGAACACCCGGTACGTGCGGATGCAGGGCGTCACTCCGAACACGCAGTGGGGCTACTCGCTGTGGGAGTTCGAGGTGTACGGCACCGCGACCAGCCCGACCGGCGGCCCGACGTTCTACGCCAACGCGGACTACAGCGGGACCGGGGCGACCCTCGGCACCGGCAACTACGACCTGCCGCAGCTGCAGGCTGCGGGCATCGCCAACGACACCGTCTCCTCGATCAGGGTGCCGAGCGGCTACCAGGTCACCGCCTACGCCGACGCCGGCTTCGCAGGCACCGCCTGGACGTTCACGGCCGACACCCCGAACCTCCTCACCACGGGCAACAACGACGCCATCTCCTCGCTGCGCATCACCACCCGGTGACCCTGACCGCCATCAGGAAAGGAACCCCATGAGACACAGCGCGAAACGGGCCCGGGTAGCCCGGCGCCTGCTCGGCGTCGCCCTCGCCGTACTGATCCTCGGCACGGCCGCGGTGCGGCTGCCGGCCGCCCTCGCCGACACGCCGGTCAACCTCTCCCGCAACGCCGCCGCCCGGGCCACCGCGTCCTACCAGGACGGCACGCTCGTCGCCCCGAACGCCATCGACGGCAACGCCGCCACCCGGTGGTCCAGTGACCACAGCAACGACAACAACGCCTGGATCTCCGTGGATCTCGGCGCCGCCTACGCGGTGACCACCGCGGTCCTGTCCTGGGAGGCCGCGTACGCGCGGGCGTACAAGGTGCAGGTGTCCGACAACGGGACCCAGTGGACGGACGTGTTCTCGACCACCACCGGCGACGGCGGTGCCGACACGGTGACGATCGGCCGGAACACCCGGTACGTGCGGATGCAGGGCGTCACTCCGAACACGCAGTGGGGCTACTCGCTGTGGGAGTTCGAGGTCTGGGGCACCGGTGACAGCACCCAACCGCCGCCCCCGCTGGGCGGCGCCCCGGCGGTCGCGACGTCGAACACCTATCCGCAGACCTACGGCGACTGGGCGAACGGTCTGCTGGCCGGCAACGGCAAGCAGGGCGTCATCGTGTTCGGCAACCCGCGCAACGAGACCGTCGTGTTCAACGACAAGCGGTTCTTCATGGCGCGGTCGGAGTCCCGCCCGCACCGCACGTTCAACACCGTCAGTGCGGGCAACATCAACACGATCCGGGACCAGCTGATCGCCGGGCAGTACCAGCAGGCGAACCAGCTCGCCGCCGACGTCCAGGGTTACGGCGGCGGCGGTGAGGGCAGCAAGCACCCGGGCTTCAAGATGACCATGCAGATGCCCGACGCCGGCACGGTGCGCAACTACGTCCGCTCCACCGACTACGCCAACGGCGTGGTCTCGGTGAAGTGGACCGACGACAAGGGCAACTGGCAGCGCGACGCGTTCGTGTCGCGGACCGACGGGGTCACGGCGCAGTACATGGCCGCGCCGAGCGGGCAGCGGGTGAACGTGACGCTCGGCCTGTCGATCGACGCGGGCATGAACCTGACGACCAAGGGCGTCACCTACACCAACAACTCCAACGTGAACTTCCTCAACCTGCGCGCGAAGTATCCCAACGGCTCCTACAATGCCGGCTATGAGGGCGTCACGCGCATCGTGACCGACGGCACGAAGACGATGTCCGGCACGAACGTCGTGGTGTCCAACGCGACCTACGTGACGCTGCTGTCGCTGACCCAGCGGTACAACGGCACCTACAACGGCGGTGTCACGGCCGAGACGGAGTGGAACCGGCAGCTGCTGCAGTCGCAGCTGAACGGGATCAACGACAGCTACCAGACGCTGCTGAACCGGCACACGAGCAAGCACCGCGAGATCTTCGGCCGGGTCAACATCGACTTCGGCGCCAGCGCCACGGACCGCGCCAAGCCGACCGAACAGCTGCTGGCCGAGCAGAAGAACTCCTCGACGCCGAGCGCGGCGCTGTACGAGCGGATGTTCTACGCCGGCCGCTACCACCTGCTCGGGTCGAGCAACGACACCGCGGCACCGGACCTGCTGGGCAACTGGACCGGAGACAGCAACGTCGGCTGGGACGGCTACTACCACCTCGACGCGAACCTCAACCTGCAGATCTCCGGCGGCAACGTCGGCAACATGCCCGAGGCCATGGCCGGGTACTTCTACCTGAACCAGCAGTGGCAGGCCGACTTCCGCACCAACGCCCGCAAGCTGCTCGGCACCCGGGGCATGCTCACCGGCGGCAACACGCCGAACGAGGAAGGCCTCATCTCCAATATCAACTTCGATTATCCGTACCAGTACGTCACCGGCGGCGAGTCGTGGCTGCTGCAGCCGTTCTGGGAGTACTACCAGGTCACCGGTGACACCACCTTCCTGGCCAACAAGTACTACCCGCTGATCCGGGACATGGGCGACTTCTACGAGGACTTCCTCGTCAAGAAGGACGGCAACGGCAAGTACATCTTCGCCGGGTCCATCTCGCCGGAGAACCGCCCGCCGAACGGGGTGCCGCTGGCCGTCAACTCGGTGTACGACATCTCCGGCGCGCGGTTCGCGCTGTCGACGCTCATCCAGACCAGCCAAACCCTCGGCCGCGACGCCGACAAGATCCCGGTCTGGCAGGAGAAGCTCAACAACCTGCCGCCGTACCTCATCAACAACGACGGTGCGCTGGCCGAGTGGGCCTGGCCGGGCCTGGCCAACCAGAACCAGTACCAGCACCGGCACTCCAGCGGCCTCATGCCGGTCTGGCCGTACCGCGAGGTCACCCCGGAGACCAACCTGGCGCAGTACAACGCGGCCCGCGTGTTCCTGCAGAAGAAGGACCAGGGCAGCTACGAGAACGCCGGGCACGGCCTGCTGCACGGGGCGTTGATCGCCGCCGACCTCAACAACGCCGACTCGGTCAACGCGAAGCTGCTGCGCTTCGCCAAGGACGACTACTACTACTCCAGCATGGCCACGTCCCACTACAACAACCACGGCGTGTTCGCCACCGACGTCGTCAACTCCGTGCCCACGATCATGATGGAGATGGCGGCCGCCACCAAGCCCGGCACGATCGAGCTGCTGCCGGCGATGCCCGCGGGCCTGTCGCGGGGCTCCATCAACGGCATGCTGGGCAAGGGTCAGTTCACCATCAACAACCTGACCTGGGACAACAACGCCCGCACGATCAAGGTCACGCTGACGTCGAAGACGAACCAGAACCTGACGATGATCCAGCGCAAGGGCATCGCCTCGATCACCACCGACGGCAGCGCCGTGCAGAGCTCGCCGCTGGGCAACATTGCCCGCGTCGTGCCGCTGCAGGCCGGCCGGGCGACCACCCTCACCATCACCACCACCGCGGGCCGGACCAACCTGGCGCTCGGCAAGACCGCGACGGCGTCGTCGCAGTCCAACGCGGATCAGACCGCCGCGAAGGCGGTCGACGGCGACGCGGCGTCGCGCTGGGCGGCCGGCCAGGACGCGAACGCCTGGATCCAGGTGGATCTCGGCGGCACGTTCAACCTCAGCGAGGTCGACCTGCTGTGGGAGGCGTCGTATGCGAGAGGATACAAACTGCAGGCGTCCACTGACGGCTCATCCTGGCGGGACATGTACACCACGACCACCGGCGCCGGTGGCACCGAGAAGATAACCGTCAGCGGCCAGGCCAGATACGTCCGGATGCAAGGCACCCAACTGTCCGGGCAATGGGGCTATTCGCTGTACGAGCTACAGGTGTACTAGCGGTACAGCTCGGCGACCGCCAACGCCGCGGCCCGCATCGCCGTCCGGACCTCCGCCGGACTCGTCACCTCGACCCGGGTGCCGAGTCCGAGGAGGACGCCGACGGCGTGCGGGACCGCGGCGAAGGTGAGCCGGACGGTCGTCGAGGTGCCGTCGTCGTCGTGCAGGTGGCGGGCGAGCAGCCGGCGGACCATCGCGACCGCGTCCGGGGCGGCGGTGACGACGACCGGCAGGTCGCGGGGGCGCACCTCGACCCGGTCACGCAGCCGGGCCCACGCGGCCTCCAGGTCGAACCCGGCGGGCAGTTCCGCCGGGTGCGGCAGCACCGTGCAGGCGTGCACGCGCGACACCCGTACCAACGCCGGTTCTGTCGTCACCAGATACCAGGTCCCGGCCTTCGCGACCAGACCGGCCGGGCTGACGGTGCGCCGCTCGCGGCGGCCGTCGCTGCCCTGGTAGTCGAGGTCCAGCCGGCGGCCGCGCAGCAGCCCGTCATGGATCAGCGGCAGCAGCGGCACCGCCTCGCCGGCCCGCATCCACGGGTCGACGTCCACGATCACATGCCGGCGACCCTGGGTGATCCCGCCGCGCAGCGCCTGCCCGCCCGCGCCGATGATCTTCTCGATGGCGGAGTCGAGCGCGTCGCCGAGGCCGAGCTCACCGGCGAGCCGGGACTGGCCGACGGCGAGACCGGCACCCTCGGCGCGGCTGAGGTTCGCCAGGCCCGACCGGTACGTGTCCAGCAGCCGGATGCCGCCGAAGCGGCCGCGCTCGGTGTACACCGGAATCCCCGCCGCGCTGAGCGCCTCGACGTCGCGCAGGACGGTGCGCACGGAGACGCCGAGCCGGTCGGCGAGCTCCGGGGCGGCCGCGTCCGGCCGGGCCTGCAGCAGCAGGACCAGCGACAACAGGCGATCGGCGCGCACCAGGCCGAGTTTATCCGTCAAACATGACAGAGGGTGTCCTGTTTGACCGGCGACAGTGCAGGCATGGACGCACACATCACCGGCCCGTATGACCTGGAACGCCAGAACGAGTACTTCGGCGGCTGGACCCAGCCCGCCGGCGACGCCCGCACCATCGTCATGGCGTTCCCGGTCGAGGGCTGGACCCACTCCGCCGCCGTGCTGCTGCGACAGACCGCACCCGACACCGTCACCGGCGAGGTGCAGGGCCCCGCGGCGGCGTGGCAGCAGGCACTCGCCGTGCTGTCCCTCGACGCCGACGGCAGCGGCTGGCCGCAGGTCGGCGAGCGCGACCCGGTCATCGGCGCGTTGCAGCGGCAGCATGCGTTCCTGCGCCCGGTGCTGTTCCACTCGCCCTACGAGGCGGCCTGCGCGTTCATCATCGCCCACCGGCTGCGCATCGAGCAGGGCCGCGCGATCCGGCAGCGGATGGCCCGCGCCTACGGCGAGTCGTTCGAGATCGGCGGCACCACCGTGCACGCGTTCCCCCCGCCGCAGCAGCTGCTGCGCATCACCGAGTTCCCCGGCATCAACGAGGAGAAGGTGACCCGCCTGCACGGCATCGCGGCCGCCGCCCTGGACGGCCGCCTCGACCGGGCCCGGCTGCGCAGCCTGCCGGTGCCGGAGGCCCTGGCGGACGTGAAGCGGCTGCGCGGCGTCGGGGACTTCTTCGCCGTCGCCATCGTGATGCGCGGCGCCGGCCTGGTCGACGCGCTGCCCGGCGACGAGCTGTCCAGGGCCGGCATGCAGCGCTGGTACGACCTGCCGGCCCTCCCGTCCGACGCCGAGGTGGCCCGGTTGACGCAGGCGTGGCGCCCGTATCGCATGTGGGGCTCGGTCCTCATGCACGCCTCGGAACGCCGGGCCCGCGCGGCGGCCTAGCGCGCGCTTCTCTATGTATATAGAGTTAACGGGTGACCCGAGCCAGACAACCATCCCCGCAGACCGCGGCCGTGCTGCGCGCCCTCGCCGCGGACCCCACGCGGTGGCGCTACGGCTATGAGCTCGGCCAGGAGGTCGGGCTCAAGGCCGGCTCGCTCTACCCGATCCTCATCAGGCTCTCCGACCGGAGCCTGCTCGAGGCGTCGTGGGAGACCGATCCGCCGCAGGGCCGGCCACCCCGGCACCTGTACCGGCTGACCAGCGCCGGCCTGGAGCTGGCCGCGGCACTCGCACCCGCGGCGGCGCCGGCCCGGCAGCTGCGCACCGAGCCGCGAGCTGCCTGGTGAGCGCCGACCTGCTGCTGGCCGTCGTGGCCCGGCTGCTGCCACCCGGCCGCCGCGACTGGGGCCGGGCGATGCGCGCCGAGACCGCCGCCGTGCCACCCGGCCGTGAGCGGTGGATGCACGCCCTCGGCTGCGCCAGCACCGTCCTGGCGCAGCCCGCGGTGCTGCGGACCATCGGCTATCCGCTCGCGGCCCTGGCGGTGCTCGCCGGGGTGCTGCAGTGGTCGGCGAGCATTGCGTACGCCCCGCTGCGGTGGGGGCTGGTCGGACTCATCGCGCTGCTGCACGTGGTGGCCCTGGTGGGCCGCCGGCCCGGCGTGCTCGGCCCGGTCGGCGACGGCCGGGCCGCCCGCGCCGTCCGAGCCGGCGGATGCCTGTTCATCGCCGTGATGACGGCGTCGTTCGTGGCCCGGCTGGGCACGCACGGGCCGCCGGACGAGCAGGCCCGCTTCGGGGTACCGATCTTCGCCGTGTTCCTGACCAGCTACCTGATCGGGCTGCTCGCCTTCACCGCCCGCCGGACCGCGGTGACCGGCCGCGCCCTCGCCACGGGCGTCGCCGCCTCGCTCGCCGCGGCCGGCATCTGGGTGGCGTGCCAGTTCGTGTTCCCGCCGGTGCCGGCGAATGTCGGCGGTGCCGTCTTCACCATCGGCTGCGGCGTCGCCGCCGTCATCCTGGTGCTGTCCCGCGCCGGCCGCCGCCGGGACACGCTGCTCGCCGCGTTGTCCGTGAGCATGCTCGCCCCGCTGCTGGTCTTCACCGGCGTCGTGCTGGTGTCCAGCTACGGCCCGGCCCGCCTGATCCCGGCGCTGGTGCCGGCCGCGCTGACCCCCGCGGACCGCCTCGCCAACAGCCGCATCGAGATCCAGGACCCGTATGTCGCCATGCTGTTCCTGGCCTGCCTGGCCGCGGTCGTCCTGGCCGTCGCGAGCCTCGTCGCCGGGCGCCGCGTCCACGACCGGACCGCCACCCGCTAGGCTGCCCCCCGTGCTGATCTTCGGTTGGGGTTGGCGGGTGAAGCACCTGCGCACGTTGACCCTGCGCTGCCCGCACTGCGGCAACACGGTCGCCCACCCGCTGTACAAGCGCGTGTTGAAGCTGTCGCTGTTCTTCGTGCCCCTGATCCCGCTGCGGGTCAAGCACACGGTCCAGTGCACCGCGTGCGGCACCGAACGCGACGCCGACCCGGCCCTCCTCGGCTAGACCACCGCCTTCAGCCGCATCCGGCGGCCGGAATGTGGAGGCGACCCGCGAACGGCGCGGACGCCGGGAAAGCGTCCGCGCCGCCGCACGCCTCAGGTCACCCGGTGCGCAGTGACGCGCCGAGTGCGTTGTTGATCGTCCGTGCGGATGAGAACAACACCCAGTCGCTGCACCAGTTGGCGCCGCCGTCGTGCACGCCGGTGCAGTTCTGCCAGCCGCCCTGCAGGCCCTGGATCATGCCGGTCGCCCGGACCTGACCGGCGCCGCCGAGGGTGAAGACGGGGCCGCCGCTGTCACCCTGAATGTTGGAGATGCCGTTGTTGACCTGGTGGCCGCGGATCGTGCAGATGTTGCCGAATCCCATGCCGTCGTTGAACAGCACGCACATGGTGCCGACCTGGATACCGCAATGCACGCCGGAGTTTCCGCCGCTGGTGCAGACCGAGTCGCCGGAGCTGACGTCGCCGTATCCGATAACCGTCTTCTTGTAGCCGGAACTGTCGTTCCACGCGCCGTCGAACATCCAGTAGAAGCCACTGGTGGTCATCACCCGGGCCGCTCCGTCGGAGGAGTTCACCAGGCCGTCACCGTAGCCGGCGCTGCCGTCGCGGGCCCGGTAGTCGTGCCGCCAGCAGTGCCGGGCGGTGGTGGTCCGGTAGACCCCGTTGAGCAGGATCCCCCAGCCCGTCGAACAGGTCGTGCCGCTGCTCGGAGACAGCATGTACCCACCGGCGTTGAACGCCGCCGTGTCGTTGGAGCGGGTCGCGACCGACGGCCTGATCGTGCCGTCCGCGCCGCCGACCGAGACGTCGACACCGATCTGCGCGGACAGCGCCTTGGCCGTCACCGCCTGGGCGTTGGCCAGCGCGCTGCTCGGCACGCCGGTGTGGCTGCCGCGGACCACGACGCCGTCGAAGTCGGGGTCCAGGGTGGCGACGGACGTCACCGAGAATCCCTGCAATGCGCCCTTTCCGGCGCTGCTCGACACCGCCTGGGCGGCGTCGATCAGGTGCTGCCGGGTGAATTTGCGCTGCCGGACGGTCACCGCGATGCCGCGGCTTTTCGCCTCGGCAAGGATGGCCTGCTGGAATGCGCTGACCGGCCCTGCCCACAGGATTGTCGTGGCCAGGTTCTTCGCGTCGTTCACCGACTCGACGTAGCCGCTGCTCTCCACGCCGGGTTGGGTGATGATCCAGGACTTCAATGCCATCAGGCGTTCCTGGCGCCCGGCCAGATCGGCCTGGACCAGCTGGTCACTCGCGCCGGCGGACGCGGACGTGCCGACCGGTGATTCGTCGGCCGCGGCCGGTGTGGCGGAGGTGATGAGCAGTGCACCCACCATCAGTGTTGCGCTTGCGATGAGTCTGTTTCGGCGGTTCATCCAGTTCCCCTCAGACGTGATGGACCCGCCGGCGACACCGGCAATCGCAGAGGCTGGCGACGTGATCATTCGACACCGTTGATGCCCATGCAGAAATGTGCCGCCGGAATCGGCGCGCGCGCACTTCTGTCCCCGTTGTTGGATCACCCGTCGGTGTCCAGGACATGACGAGCGTATATGTCTTCGACATTCCTCGTTGTCCCGCAAAGCGAGCATCTGAATAAAAGGCAGGCCCACTGATAGCGGCCGATTTCAGCACGGACGCCGGCAAAGCGCGCGAGGCGCAGGAAAAGGCGCGGCCTCCCGCGGCCTCCCCGCGGTCTACCGGCGGCCGGACGGGGAGACCCGGGCGACGGCGAGCAGGAGCAGGCCGCAGCCGGCGACGAGGAACCAGCCGGGCCGCGACGCCTGCGCGAGCCCGGCCGGCCCGGCCCCGGCGACCAGGCCGCCGGCGATCGCCACGCCGATCGCCGCGCCGAACTGGCGGGCCGTGGAGGTGATGCCGCCGGCGACCCCGGCCCGGTCCGCCGGCAGCCCGGCGACCGCGGTGTTGGTGATCGGGGCGTTCGCGAAGCCGATGCCGGCCCCGATGCACAGATACGCCGCCAGCAGCACCGCCAGGCCGGTGTGGTCGGTGAGGCGCACCAGGCACAGCCCGCCGGCGGCCGCGAAACCGCCGGCGAGCAGCAGCGGCAGCCGCGGGCCGAACCGCCCGACCAGGAACCCGGACAGCGGCGCGCACACCGTGGCGGCGACGGCCATCGGCAGCGTGACGAGGCCCGCGGCGGCCGGGGTCAGGCCCCGGGCGTGCTGCAGGTACAGGGTGCTCAGCAGCAGCGTCACGTTGAGGCCGGCGAACACGACGACCGCGCCGAGCACCGCGGCGGTGAACGGGGCGCGCCGGAACAGCCGCAGGTCCATGAGCGGTTCGCGGCGCCGCATCGAGGTGAGCACGAAACCCGCCAGCGCGACGGCGACGAAGGCGTAGCCGGCGGGGGAGTCCCAGCCGACGTGCGGGCCCTCGATGAGCAGCGCCACCGATCCACCGACGAACGCGATCAGCAGCAGCTGCCCCGGCACGTCGATGGCTCGCGGCCGTGGCGACCTGGACTCCGGGACGTACACCGCGGTGAGTGCCAGTACCGCGACGATCAGCGGCACGCTGACCCAGAACACGGACCGCCAGCCGAGACCCGACACGAGCAGGCCGCCGGTGACGGGGCCGAGCGCCATGCTGGCGCCGAACACGGCGGCCCAGACGCCGATCGCCTGGGCGCGTTCCTTCGGGTCGGTGATGACGTTGACCACGATCGCGAGGGCGACCGGGCTCAGCATCGACCCGCCGACACCCTGCAGGACCCGCGCCGCGATGAGCGTCTCGATGGAGGGCGCGACCGCGCACGCCACCGACGCGACCGCGAACACGACGAGCCCCAGCTGGAACACGCGCCGCCGGCCGAAGCGGTCGGCGACCGCACCGGAGGAGATCAGCAGGCCGGCCAGGACGAGGGTGTAGGCGTCGACCGTCCATTCCAGGCCGCGCGTGCCGACGCCCAGGCCCGCGCCGATCGACGGCAGCGCCACGTTGACGATCGTCGTGTCGAGCCCGACCACGAACAGGCTCATGGAGCAGATGGCCAGCACCAGCCAGCGGTGCCGGGTGGGCCTGGGCGCTTCACGGAGCAGGGTATCCATGCCGACGATCGTCACGGGCAATCCCGCCGAACCCGCAGAGAATTTGCCAGAACTGCAAAAATGGCGGAGTGGACGACGACGTGGCGCGGCTCATCAACGACATCGGCCCGCGGCTGCGGGCGTTGCGCCGCACGCGGGGCCTGACCCTCGAGGCGCTGTCCGCCGAGACCGGCATCTCCGTCAGCGCGCTGTCGCGCCTCGAGGCCGGCCGGCGCCGCCCGACGCTCGACCTGCTGCTGCCGCTGGCAAAGGCGCATCACGTGGCCCTCGACCAGCTCGTCGCGGCACCGGCGACGGGTGATCCCCGCGTACACCTCAAACCCCGGCGCAACCGCAAGGGCAGCGTTGTCGTGGCGTTGACCCGGTATCCCGGACCGGTGCAGGTGTTCAAGCAGGTGCTCGGCCCGAGCGAGCCGCAGCTGGTCACCCACGCCGGCTATGAGTGGCTCTACGTCCTGGCCGGCGAGCTGCGGCTCATCCTCGGCGAGCAGGAGCTGACGCTGCGCCCCGGGGAGGTAGCGGAGTTCGAGACGAACATCCCGCACTGGTTCGGCCCCGCGGGCGAACAGGCGGTGGAGATCCTGCACCTGTTCGGCCCGCAGGGCGAGAAGGCTCAGGTCAGAGCCCGCCCGCGGTCAGCGTGACTGGTAGGTCCACAGCTCCGCCATCAGGCCGTCGACGAGCCGGACCAGCCAGACGAGGTTGCCCGGGCCGCCATCGGCCGGTTGCCCGACGGAGCCGACCACGGCGACCAGGTCGTCGTCGCCCAGGATGCTGTGCACGGTGAACTGCAGGTCCGGGCGGGCGGCCCGGACGGCTTGGACGGACTGCTGCACGCCGGCCACGCCGGCGACCTCCGGGTGGGCGTGATCGACCCAGTCGGGGTGCAGGATCTCGGCGGCGACGGCGACGTCGCCGGTGTTCCACATGTCGAAGTAGCGTGCGACCACTTTGGCGTTGCTCATCGAGGGATCCCCGTTCCTGATGACATCGATCGGCGCAGTGCCCGACCAGCTTGCCACGCTACTTGTGTTCGCCGGGTTTGCCGGGCGCGCGGCGCCCGGCCGCAGGTCTCCAGCGTGCCCGCAGCACTTGTGAGCGCGGCAAGCATGCTGAAACGGTGATGCCCGGCGGAGACGGCTCCACCGGGCATCACGGACGAACTGGTCAGGCGGCGACCGGCTGGGCCCTCACCACGGTGGACGTGCGCTCGCTGCGTTCGGTGAGATAACCGAACAGCAGGCCGAGCGTGGCCCACGTGACCGCCTGCGTGCCCAGCGACGCCAGGCGGAACTGCCACAGCAGGACCGGGGCGAACCCTTCCGGCACCTCGTTGACCGCCGGCAGCAGGGCGATCGCGACACCGACGACGACGGCGGCGCCGACGACCCCGGCGATCGTCGCGTTCCAGGTGCCGTAGCGCGGCTGCAACGACCGGCTGACGACGATCGCGCCGACGACCGCGGCCACCCCGATGACGAGCATCAGGAAGTACAGGCCGGTGCGGTGCTGGAGCGTGTCGGGGTTGCCGGTGGCCGGCGGGTTGGCCGGGTACTTCAGGAACGGCACGAGGGCCACTCCGACGAACCCGGCGAGGGCGACGATGCCGGCGGTGGCGCGGGCGCTGATCCGGCCGATGCGACCGATGGTGACCGCGACGGCGATGGCGAACAGGCCACCGAGCGCGACCCCGTACACGATCGAGGCGGTGGCCAGGCCGACGGTGCTCTGCACGGTCCGGCTGACCAGCTCGTGCTCGTGCTCACCGGGCGCCAGGGGCGCGGCGTGGGCCTCCTCGAACGCGATCGCGTCGTTGATCGGGCCCTCACCGAACAGATAGGCGAACAGGAACGCGGCGACGCCGGCGACCACGCCGACGATCATCCCGCGCACCAGCAGGCTACGGGCATGCAACATCTGGGTTCCCCGTCTCAGTGGCAGGGGAAGCCGAGCAGGTGCCGGCCGTCGTGGACGAACTCGTGCACGGTCTCACCGGCGAAGACCGAGGTGATGCCCTGCTCGGCACCGACGAAGTAGAGCAGGACGACGGCGAGCACGACGCCGAACGCCGCCCACGGCAGGAGCTGCCGCAGCGGGATCGGGGCGGGTGCCGTGACCGGGGTGGTGGGAAGAGCCGAGATCGAGCTCATCAGATGCAGCCTCCTGCGGGATTTTCGCGTCCCATCGAGCGTTGTCGTGACAGTGGCCGGGTCTGACTCCCACGGGTGGTGGTTACAGCGGCGCGACCGTGCCGGGCTTGCACCGGCTTCCGTTCACCGTCACGTTTCGTTTCGGACGGTACGGACGGCGTACCAGCGTGTCAATCGACGCGCTGATCAGCGGCCCGCCGCGGGGCGACCTGCGCCGCAGCTCAGGGCGCGGGCAACCGCCGGGTGCGCAATCTCTCAGGTGATCAACTTCTCGGCCCGGCGCAGGGGGTCGGTGAGCTGACCGCCGCCACGGCACTGTGCCAGGATCGGCCGATGGGTGGTGCACGAGCAGTCTGGGACGCACACGCGGCGACGTTCGACGACGAGGCGGACCACGGCCTGCGCGACCCCGCCGTCCGCGCCGCGTGGGCGACCCTGCTGTCGGCCGCGCTGCCCGCCGCGCCCGTGTCGGTGGTCGACCTCGGCTGCGGGACGGGCAGCGTCTCGGTCCTCCTGGCCGAGGCCGGGCACCGGGTGTACGGCCTGGACGCCTCGGCCGGGATGCTCGACGTCGCGCGGGACAAGGCCGGGCGGCACGGCGTCACGGTGCCGCTGGTCCTCGGCGACGCGGCCGACCCGCCGTTCGCGGCCGCGTCCTTCGACGTGGTCCTCGCCCGGCACGTGCTGTGGGCGCTGCCCGATCCTGCCGCCGTGCTGGCCCGCTGGTCCGCTCTGCTGCGGCCGCGAGGCCGGCTGGTCCTGGTCGAAGGGCGCTGGTCGACCGGTGCGGGGATCTCCGCCGCCGACTGCGCGTCCCTGGTGCGCCGCAACGGCCGGGAGGCGGAGGTGCTGGCGCTGCGCGACGACGCGCTGTGGGGCAAGACGGTCACCGACGAGCGGTACCTGCTGCTCAGCCGCGGCTGAGCCCGGCGACGGCGCTGAAGGGCAGCAGCCACGCCTGGCTCTGGTTCAATGCCATGGGTGATCGACGGGCGAGCTCGGAGCGGCCCGCCAGGCCGCGGGCGCGTGACCGCTCTACCTTGTCGTGCTGGCCAGTCAGCGGACCCGGGCGTGGTCCGGCGTCAGCGTCGGCCGCGGGGCGCTCGGCTCGTAGCGCAGGGTCGGTTCCCCGCACGCATCGCCGGACGGTGATCCGGTGCGGATGCCCGCAGTGACAACCCGCGATATCGTCGGCGCGTGGGCATGCTGATGGAGTACTTTGCCGCGACCGGCGAAGAGCTGGCGGCGATGGACCTCGGCCTCGGCCCGGCGTGCAACGACCTGCCGTATGTCGACTGCCGGGGCTGGGTGCTGGAGGTCGAGGAGTTCGTCGCCGAGATCGACGGGCGGGACGTGAGCGAGTTCGGTCCGGACGAGCCCCTGGTCGACGGTGTCGACACCATCGACGCCGAGCGCCTGGGTCCGTGGACGGTGCGGGCCAACGACGCGTTCGTCGCCAGCCTGGTCCGCCTGCAGGAGGAGCAGATCCAGGCCTACGGGGACCGGTTCCTGCTGGAGGACTGGGAGGTCGACCGGCTCGTCGCCCTCGCCTGTCTCGCGCAGGAGGCCCGCGAGGAGGGCCGTGACATCTACTCCTGGTGGTCGCTGTAGTCCGTGACCAGCAGCGTCCACAGGATGTCGCGGACGTGCGGCGGCAGCCGGTTGCCGAGCATCCGCCGGCGGATCAGGATGAAGCCGTGCGGATCCCGGTGCGCGCCGGTGCGCAGGTAGTGCACCGCCCGCAGGGCCTGCTCGCACGAGGTGGGGTCCGGCCACTCGTGGTCCGGCTTCGCGCGGATCGCCGCCTCGGCGCTCGCGGTGCGCTCGTCGACGCGGTCGATGAGCGCATACTCGCTGCGGTCGTTGGGCCAGGTCTGGGCCCGCAGGTCGATGTTGCAGAAGGCGACGTCGACGAGGTCGGCGCCGCTGAAGTCGTTGCCGCGCCACCGGTTGCCCGGCCGGTCCGGGTCGGTGGACCAGCCTTCGGGGGCACCGTAGAACGTGCTGTGCCACACCCGCCCGTGGAACACGCAGTCGATGAACTCCGTGGAGTCCACCCGCAGGTCGCGCAGCCGCGCCTGGTCGAAGCGGCAGCGTTCGAAGCGGGTGTTGCCGAGGTACGTGTTACCCAGCGGAAACCGCGTCCGCCGGAACACGCAGTCCACGAAATGGGTCTGCCCCTGGTGCCCGACGCTGAACTTCCCGAATGACGTCTCGGTGAAGTCGCACCGCAGGAATGTCCCGCCGTATGCGCCGAATGTGTCGAACGTCTGACCTGAGAAGTCGACGTCAGCCAATTCCACATGACGGTGTTCCACTCGTAGCAGATCCACCATTGGACCGTATCAGCGTTGTGCGACAGGTACATTACGCCGCCGGGAACCAGTCGTGGCGGGACCGGCGGGCGGGATCCGATCCGGGCCGAATGCGCGGTTGTCCGCGTTGCCGACCGTTGCGGACGCATTCAGCGCAATTGTTGCCGCAGCGCGTCGAGCGGGCCGTCCCAGTCGCGGGCGAGGGCGGCGAGGAACTGCTGCGCCACCTTCATCGACGCCGAGTCCAGCCGGTAGCGGACCCGGCGCCGCTCACCCGGCTCGGCCACCACCAGGCCCGCCTCGGCGAGCAGGGCGAGGTGCTTGGCAATGGCCTGCCGGGTGATCGGCAACCGGCCGGCCAGGTGCGTGGCGGTGGCCGGCCCCCCGGCCGCGAGCGCGGCGAGGATCCCTCGCCGGCTCGGGTCGGCCAGGGCGGCGAAGACCTCCTGCGCCACCGCCTCCGGGTCAGGCCTGTCCATCGAGGTATGCGACCAGCTCGCCGAGCTCGCTGAGCCAGCCCTTGGTGTTGCCGTCGAACGCCGTGGAGTGGGCCTCGGCGTCGGCGACCTGCGCGAACCCGCTCTCCACCATCGTCAGCGTGGTGCCGGCGCCGTCGGGCTCAAGGGTGAACTCCACGTAGGTGCGCCGCGGGTCGCCGTCGGGCAGGCCGTTGACGGGCCAGCTGTAGCCGAAGACGCGGGGTGGCTCGAGGCGTTTGATGGTGAGGGTGGCGGTGTCGCCGCTGTCCCAGATGAGCGTTGCCTGGCCGCCGACGCGCAGGTCGACCTCGGCGCGGTTGCCGAACCAGGTGCCGAGACCCTCGGCGGTGGTCAGCGCCGCCCAGACCTTCTCCGGCGGGTGGGCCAGCTGCAGTGTGCGTTCGATCCGATCGGGGAACGTCATGTCCGCCTCCATATAGCAACCGTTCAGTTGCTACCAACGTATAGCAATCAACCGGTTGCGTCAACTGTCGGCTGGGGAGGGGGCGGCGTGCGGCGGCCGCCGCCCCCTCGTCGGTGGGGTCAGCTCACCGGCTCGACCCAGATGTTGCGGTAGAACACGTTCGCACCCGCGTCGCCGTGGTCCTGGAGGCGGATCTTGCCGGCGGTCGGGCCCTCGGCGGCGCCGTTGCCGGTCGGGCCGTCGATGGCGACGTTGTTGTGCACGGTGACGCCGTTCCACACGACGGTGACCCGGGCGTTCTCCGTCTTGGTGCCGGATGCGTTGAACCGGGCCGCGCGGAAGGTCACGTCGTAGGTCTGCCACGTCTCCGGGGCGGTGGCGGCGTTGCTCGTCGCCGCGACCTTGTTGTAGATCGACGCGCAGGTGTCGATGCCGGGAGCGGAGGCGACCCCGAACGAGTCGAGCACCTGCAGCTCGTAGCGGTCCTGCAGGTAGATGCCGCTGTTGGCCCTGGCCTGGCCGGTGACGTTGCCCGGCAGGTTCGGCAGCCAGAACTCGATGTGCAGCTTGAAGTCGCCGAAGCTCTCCTTGCTGCGGATGTCGCCGCCGAGGACCTCGACGCCGCCGTTACCGAGGGGCCACGTCACCGCGGCGCCGCCGGCGCCCTCGAAGTTGTTCATGTTCGAACCGTCGAACAGCACGGTGCGGTTGGTGCCGGTGGTGCTGTACGCCTCGAACTCGTAGATCCGGGCGGCCCCGTTGCCGTCACTGGCCGGTGTGGTGACGTTGAGCCGAAGGTACCGGGCCTGGGTGGTGGCGAAGTTGTGCGTTGTGGTGCCGGCGGTGTTGGCGGTGACGGTCGCGACCGTCGTCCAGGTGGTGCCGTTGGTGCTGGTCTGCAGGTTGAAGTCGCGGGTGTTCCAGGCGGCGTTCTCCCCGCCGGCGCTGGCGTGCTTGAGCACGACCCGGCTCACGTCCTGGCTGGCGCCGAGGTCGACCTGCATCCACTTGGTGGCGCCGGTCGAGCACCACTTGTCGGCGTTGCCGCCGGAGACGCTGCCGTTGACCGCCTTCGCCGGGGTCTCCGTCGTGGCGCAGGAGCTGTCGGCGGTCGCGGTCTTGTTCAGCGCGAGGTTACCGGTGGGCGGCGCGGTGCCGCCGTACACCTCGAAATCGTAGATCCGGGCGGCCGTGTTGCCGTCACTGGCGGGCGTGGTGACGTTGAGCCGTACGTATCTGGCCTGCGTCGCGGCGATGGTGTGGGTGGTCGTGCTGGCGGTGTTGGCGGTGACGGTGGCGACCGTCGTCCATGCGGTGCCGTTGGTGCTGACCTGGATGTTGAAGTCGCGGGTGTTCCAGGCGGTGTTCTCCCCGCCGGTGCCCGCGTGCTGCACGACGAACTTGCTGACGCTCTGCGTCGAGCCGAGGTCGACCTGCAGCCACTTGGTGGCGCCCTGCGAGCACCACTTGTCCAGGTTGCCGTTGGTGGTGGTGCCGTTGACGGCGCGGGCCGCCTTCTCCGACGTCGAGCAGTTGCTGTCGGAGGTGGCCGGCTTGCCCAGGGCCAGGTTGACCGGCGGGATCTGGCCGGGGATGGCGTTGAGCGTGTACCAGACCTCGGTGCTCCACAGCGACTGGCCGTTGGCGGCGGCGAACGGCTTGGGGGAGCGGATGTGCACGACCCGGCCGGCCTTGAGACCGTTGATGACCAGGGTGACCTTCTTGCCGTCGGCGGACAGGGTCGCCGAGGACACCGTCAGCGTCTCCTCGTCGATCTTCGGGCCGCCGTAGGCGGCGGTCGGCACGTAGCGCCACTGCTTCACCCGGTACTTGGTGGCCAGGGCGGTGGCGGTGGCGGCCGACAGCGGCTGGGTGTATTCGATCTCGAACCCGTTCGGCGTGGCCCGGGTGTTGAGCATGTCGAAGGTGTTGCCGCCGTTCGGGGTCAGCTTCTGCAGGCCGTAGGTGAGCTTGCCGGTCTGGCCCCAGTTGCCGCCAGCGCCGAGGCCGCCGACGTAGATGGCGCCGTCCGGGCCGAGCCCGACCTCGGAGATGCCGGCCTCGAGGCCCTGGGTCATCCGGTACAGCGCGCCCTGGTACTCGCCGTTGACCTTCTCCACGTTGGCCCGCTGCAGGCCGCCGTAGGTGACGTCACCGATGAGGAACTGCCCGGCGTAGATGCCGCTGGGCATGTACAGCGGCGTGCTCGGCGAGTTGCCGATCTCGTTCTGCGGCAGCCACAGCACCGGCTGGGTCACCGGGGCGTCGTCGAACAGGGCCTGCGGGTTGAGGTAGTGGTTGAAGAAGCGGCCCTGCTTGATGTGCAGCAGCTTCGACGACGGCTGGTAGCCGCCCTGGTTGTCGGTGACGAAGATGCCGCCCTCCGGGCCCCAGCCGATGCCGTGCGGGGTGCGCAGGCCGCCGGCGACGTAGGTGAACGTGCCGTCCGCCGGGTTGATCTTGATGGTGGTGCCGCGGTTGACCACACCCTGTGGGTTCGTGGTGGCGCCGCCGTAGTCGATCGACACCGACAGGTTCAGGTAGAAGAAGCCGTCCTGGTACAGCAGGCCGAACGCGAAGGAGTGGAAGTTGCCGTCGAACGGCATGGTCGCGACGGTCTGGTACTGGTCGGCGACCTCGTCGCCGTTGGTGTCGACCAGGCGGGTGAGCCGCTGCTTCTCCGAGACGTAGACGACGCCGTTGACGATCTTCAGACCCATCGGCTCCTTGAGGTTGCTGCCGATGCGCTTCGTGGTGACGTTGCCGGGTGAGGTGGCCCCGCCGGTGTTGCCGAGGATCCACACCTCGCCGGCCTGCGACGTGCCGGACTGGTCGTTGCCGCCCCAGGTGCAGATGACCAGGCGGCCGTCGGGCAGCCAGTCCATGCCGGTGACCTTCGGCTGGAAGCTGCTGTTCGGGCGCAGGTCCGTCAGCGTGAAGTTCGGGTTCACCGAGGTCAGCGGCAGCCCGTCGCCGGGGGAGTCGCCGGCCGTCTCGCACTCCTTGCGCCCGGGCGCGGTCACCCGCACGACCCCGGCGTCGGTGCTGAGCACCGAGTTGGGCACCGTCACGAACGAGGTCGAGCCCGGCGGCTGCCACTGCAGCGTCAGTTGCTGCCCGCCGCCGGCCTCGAAGAAGTCGATGCGCAGCGCGTGATACCCGGTGGTGAGCTGGATGGCGCCGTCCTTGGCGGTCGCGCCGTGCAACCCGTCGTGATTGATGACAACGTTGTCATCAACAAGAAGACGCGAGCCGTCGTCGCTGATGAGCCGGAACGTGTAGTTGCCGGCGGTCGCGATGTTGATGTTGCCGAGGGCCTGGGTGAGGAAGTTGTCCTCCAGGCCGAACTGGGCCGAGGTCGTCCAGTCGATCGTCGGCATGAGCTTGTCGACGTTGGGCGTCTGCGCGGCCTTCAGCGTGCAGATGCTGCTCAGCGGGGTCTGCAGGTCGAAGGTGCGCAGGGTGATGCCGGGCTCCTGCGGCGGTGGCGCGGCGGACGCACTCGTCGCGGGCAGCATCAGTGCGGTGGCCACGAGGGTGGAGGCGAGCGCACCTACGATCGGGATGCGCGTGCGCCGGGGCGGGACGGACACGGTTCCTCCAGGGGGAGAGCGGGATGCTCCGCCGGAGGTACGCCCGCCGTTGGGCACGGCGTGCGCGGACAACCGGCGGGCATCGCTGTCGATGTCCTGCGGGTTGCCTGGCACGCCGATGCCTGGCGCGGCCAATCTACGAGGCTTTCATTTCCATGTCTAGATGTTTTGCTCGCGATCAGCGAACTTTCCCGCGCCAGAGACTAAAGATTTAAGGTTCGCAGCCAGGTACGGCGGCCGCCCGCCCCCGTCGTTGCACGGACGGCCGCGGGCACTCAGCTGAAGTCGGGAACCGCGCCGCGGGAGGTGTCGGCGCGGCCCTTGGGCTCCTCCCAGTCCTCCTGCCGGCCGAGCGCGGTCAGGTCGAGGATCCCGTAGGAGCCGCCGACGTGTTCCGTGCCACGGGCGAACGTCGAGTACGTGTGGAAGACGTCGTCGCCGTCCCGCAGGAAGCAGCTCATCCCGGGCTGCTCGATCGGCTGGTCGTCGACGTTGAGGATCCACTCCATGCCGGCGGCACGCAGCTCGTCCGGCCCGCGGTAGTTGAACTCGATCGGCGCCACCGCCGCGTCGAGGGTCACGTGGAAGTCGTAGTTGAAGTCCGACCCGAACGACGAGTACAGCGGGATCGTCCAGCCCCGCTTCGCCCGGTACCGCTCCAGCGTCGCGATCGGCGCGCGCGCCACCACGGCGTACACCGTGCCACGCGCCCGCAGGTGCCGCATGAGCCCGTCGGACAGTTCGTCGACCGCGGCCGTGCAACTGCCGCAGCCGTCCTCCCACTCGGGGTTGAACATGAAGTGCTGGACGACCAGCTGCCGCTCGCCGTCGAACAGGTCCAGCAGGCTGACCTGCCCGTCCGGGCCGTCGAAGCGGTAGTCCTTGTCGACCCGCACCATCGGCAACTCGCGGCGGCGCGTGTTCAGCGCGTCCTTCGCCCGCACCGCCTCCTTCTCACTGCTCAGCAGCGCTTTGCGCGCCGCCACCCACGCGTCCCGCGTCACGACGTCCGGTCGATTGTTTTCACCCATACCGGTACGACGAACGGGCGCCCGCGAAATACACGGTCGGCAGCCCGAAAACTGCGAACAGGTCGGTGTCGAGGAAGCTGTGCAGCCCGGCGACCCGTCCGGCGCGGACCTCCACCACCTGCAGCGCCCACGGCAGGTGCCGGTCGCCGTGGCGGCGGTACTGCCCGAACGCGGCCGTCCCGTTCGCCTCCGTCGGCACCAGGATCGAGCCGGCGCACTCGGCACCCGGCCCGCGCAGGAACCATCCGATCTCCGCCGGCCCCCGCAACCATTGGGTGAACGGCGGCATCGACTGCACCGCGTCCTCGTGCAGCAGACCGACCAGCGCGTCGACGTCGTAGCGTTCGAAGGCCTCGACGTACCGCGACAGCAGCCGGCGGTCGTCGGCGCTGAGCTCCCCCTGCTGCCCGCCGCGCCCCTGCCGGGTGTCGAGCGTGGCCCGCGCCCGCAGGAGCATCGCGTTGGCCGCCCCGACGCTGACCCCGAGCAGCCCGGCCGTCTCCGCCGCCGACCAGGAGAGGACGTCGCGCAGGATCAGCACCGCCCGCTGGCGCACCGGCAGGTGCTGCAACGCCGCCACGAACGCCAGCCGGACCGTGTCCCGCGCCGCCACCACGTCACCCGGGTCCGTCGGCAGCGGCGTCAGCCAGAGCTGCTCCGGCGCCGTGCTCGTGCCGTCGAACATCGCGGCCGGCGACGCGGGACCGAGGTCCATCGGCACCGCCCGCCGGCGCCGCTCCCGCAGCAGGTCGACGCACACGTTGGTGGCGATCCGGTAGACCCAGGCCCGCGCCGACGAGCGCCCCTCGAACGTGTCGCCGCGCCGCCACGCCCGGACCATGGTCTCCTGCACGGCGTCGTCGGCCTCGAACACCGAGCCGAGCATCCGGTAGCAGTAGCCGACCAGCTCGCCCCGCATCGACGCCAGCTCATCGACGGCCAAGGTCATGCCCCGATGCTATCCACGCCGTCGCGGGCCCGCACACGGGCGAGGTGGCGGCTATGCTCCCGGGCCATGCGGGGGAGTGGATCAACGGCGCTGACCGTGGTCGTCTCGATCGTGCTGGCGGCTGGCACCTTGGCATGCTCGCTGGGCGACACCTTCACCAGCAACTGCACGTACGCGGGCGGGGACCAGTACGAGACCGGGGCGCTCGCCGGCGAGTACAGCGACCCGAAGACCGGCACCGTCACCCTCGCCGCCGACGGCACGTTCACCGCGAACGGGCTGCGGACCAAGGGCGCCACGGGCGAGGAGCCGCTCGGCGGGCACGGCACCTGGTCGCTGCGGGCCAGGCCGTCGCCCGCGGACACCGCCGAGGCGGGGATGCTCGTGCTCACCTTCCGCAACGACGACGGCACGACGAGGGACTGGACCCGGATCAACCCCGGCGGCTCGCGGGACGGCGTCGTGGACTACCTGTTCTACCTGTACGGCGACCTCGAATCGTGCGAGCTGCAGCAGATCCACCGGACCGGACCCCGGACGTCCGGTCTCACCCCCGGGTCACCGACGGCGAGCTGATCAACGGGTCCTGCGCGCCGGCCGCCGGGCGGCGGGCGCCGATGAGGGCGCCGAGGGCGAAGCCGGCGAAGACCAGGAACATCGGCGGCTCGAGCAGGATGTCGTCGCGCAGGACGAAGATCTCCCAGAAGTCCGGGTGGGGCAGGCCGAACGAGCTGTCGGTGAGCCACGCGAACAGCCACATCGGGCTGTACTCCCAGTGCCACGGGTTGTCCGGGGAAGGGATCGTGCCATACATGATGGTGGGGACCGCGGCGTCGAGGAACAGCAGCACGCCGGCCAGCCCGATGACCCAGGCGCGGCGGATCCTGTTGTGGCCGGCCGGGCGGGCGACGAACGCGAGCGTGGCGGCCAGGCCGGTGAAGAACAGCACCGTGGCCAGCGTGTGCCCGCCGTAGCTGTCGGCGTTGACGGTGCGCACCAGCACCACGCACATCGCGCAGCCCGGCACGGTCAGCACCGGGATGAGAGCGAGGGTCGGGGCGCGCCGGATGGTGAACCGGTGCCCGACGGCGACCATCACCAGCGCGCCGACCACGGACAGCGGCCCGAGCACGGCGCCGAGCAGCGCGACCGCCATCGTCACCAGCGGCATGAGCAGCACCAGCCGTGCGACCGCCGCCGTCTTCGCCGCCGCGGTGGCGAAGGAGAACGGGCGGACCGCCGGCCGCGTCGCGGCCAGGCTGGCGGCGAAGCGCAGCATCCGCCAGTGCCGGCGCCGCGCGGCGAGCGCGTGGACCTCCGCCGCCCACTCGAGGCGCATCTCCTCGCGCAGGTCCGCGGGCCAGCGCCGGGCGGCGATGGCCAGCAGCAGCCGCGCCAGCCGGGCGGTCACCACGCCGGCCTCGGGTCCGTCGCCGTGGCCGGGCCGCCGCCGAGCTGGGCGCGCAGCTCCGCCAGGGCCTGCCGGGCCTGCGTGGCGCCCTCGCCGGTCAGCCGGTACAGCCGGCGGGCGGGGCGGCCCGCCTCGGACGGGTCGATGCGCTCCCAGTGCCGCTCGACCCAGCCCGCGTCGGCGAGGCGGTGCAGGATCGGATAGAGCGTGCCGCTGGCCAGGCCGCAGTGCTGCATGAGCTCGAGGCCGTAGTGGTCGGCGTGCGGGTCGGCGAGCAGCGCCGCCAGCACCCGCGCCGTCGGCACGGTGATTCGCATGCGCGCACTATATCGTCGGTCTACATAGGGTGCCAACCGGCCCGGGCTCTGCGACACTCGCGGCCATGAACGCCGACGACGACCGCCTGCGCGCCGAAGACTTCGTCCCCGCGGCGGGCGGCGAGTGGTACGGGCTGCTGTTCGCCAACCCGGCCCTGCCGCCGCAGTTGACGTGGTCGTTCACGTTCCCGTTCGAGGACGTGGCGCGCGCCGACGACGCCCTCCTCTCGCTGACCGTCGAATGGCTGCCCGTGCCGGCGGCCGGCTGGCGCCACCTCGCCGGGCACCGCCTGACCTGCGCCGAGTTCGCCGAGCCGGCGGAGGCCAGCGTCTACCACTACCTCCACCACCGCTTCGACGCCGTCGACCTGCACCTCGTGGAGCAGCGGGAGCGGATGCTGCGGGCCGTCGCCACCGTCTCCGGCGACGTCGACGGCCTCGGCGTCGACCCCGTGCACGCCGACGCCTGGCTGACGTTCGCCGGCATCCTGGTGCAACTGCCCGGCGTGACCGACCCCGGCGTGGCGCTGGCCCGCCTCGGCGAGTTCACCGACCCGAGCGGGCTGATCTTCGACCCGGCCGGCGGCGGCGCGACCCTGCGCTTCACCGCGCGTCCGGACTGATCCCCGCCGAACGGTTACGCTGGCGGTCTCACAGAGGTGGGAGCTGATGTCGTCGACCTGGCCGACCGTGCGGCTGGACGCGATCCAGCGGCTGCGCGTGCTGAGCGCGACGCTGCGGGCGCCGCTCTACGCGGAGACCCGCTTCGCCGAGCCGCCCGACGACGTGTGGTCGGTCGCCGCTGACCTGCCGGCCTTCCTGCCCCGCTGGATCCGCACGATGCGCTCCTTCGACTACGTCGACGACGACATCGATGGCGCGGCGACGAGGCAGGCGGTCGCGGTGAGCCGGATCGGGCACCGCGCCGTGTTCGACGTGGCGCTGGAGCGGGGCTGGTGCCTGATGCAGAGCCGGAACGTGATCGGCGGGATGGCGGCGGTACCGGACGGCGACGGCACCCGGTTCGCCGTGTTGGGTGGCGTACGCGGGCGCCTCCCGCGCGTTCACGGGCTGGTGTTCGTGCCGTCGGCGCCGGGTCCGCCCGGCGCATGTTCGGCACCCTCGCCCAGCTCGTGCACGACCGCGCCGCCGGGCCCTCGCAAGCCGACTGAGCGCCCGGCGGGCGCGGGCCGACTGAACGCCCGGCAGGCGCGTGGTCAGGCAGGGAAGTGCGCCCGGATCCGCGCCGCGACCAGGTCCGGCCGCTCGTCCGGCAGGTGATGCCCGGCGCCCGGCACGACCTCGACGGTGAGGTCGTCGGCGTGCGCGGCGGCGTCGGACAGCAGCGCCGGCGCGATCACCCGGTCGCGGGCACCGGCCACGATCAGCGTCGGCACCCGCAGGCGCACCCCGTCGGACCGGCCGCGGTGCAGCGCCGCGATGTCGTTGACCACGAAACCCCAGTGCAGCGCCTGCCCGGCGTGCGCCGCCCCGGGCTCCCGGCCGGCGGCGACGAACTCGTCGAGCTCGCCCGCCCGCCAGGTGCCCGGATCGGCGACCCCGCGGCGTAGCAGGAACCGGGTGAACGCGGGCCAGTGCCGCAGCACCAGCCGCCCCAGCACCGGGTACTCGACGACCGCCGTGTACCAGAACCGCCACGCCTGGGTGAGCAGCGCCCGCTGCCGTGGCCACGGATGCATCATGTTCAACGCGATGAACCGGCTGAACCGCTCCGGCGCGCGCAGGCACGCGGCGAACCCGGCCCAGGCGCCCCAGTCGTGCCCGACGAGCCCGACGAGCCCGACCCGGTCGTGCCCGAGCGCGTCGAGCAGCGCCACGACATCGGCCGCCCGGTCGCCGGTGCGGTGCCCGTCCCGTGACGGCGCCGACCAGCCGAACCCGCGGAAGTCCGGGCAGATCAGCCGGTAGCCGGCCGGCAGCAGCGCGATGACGTGCCGCAGGTCGAGGACCCGCGCCACCGTCTTCTCGTCGAGCCCCTCGAGGTCGCGCAGCACCAGCATGGCGCGGTGCTCCGGGCTGAGCCGGCGCAGCGTGTCGCGGACGTCGCTGGCCAGCTGCGGATCGCCGCGCGCGGGCAACTCGCTCAGCTCGGCGGGCACGGCGTCCCCGCGGCGCCGGGCGACCCGCACCGCCTCACGCGCGCAGATGGTGCGTACCCAGCCGAACAGCGCCGCCGGCTCCTTGAGCTGCCCGATGCTGCGGAAGACGACAATCATCGACTTCTGCGCCGCGTCGGCCGCGTCCTGCAACGCGATCGGCGCGCACAACCGCCCGACATACGGGTCCAGGATCCGCAGCAGCGCGTCGATGGCCAGGGCGTCGCCACCCTGGGCCCGCCGCACCAGCGCGGCCAGCGTGCCGGGGTCGACCCCGCCGCCGTCCCCCGTCGACCTCATCCCCGATCACAGTAGTCAATGCCCCGCCGGCACCGCCGGACGGTCGCGATGCGTCACCATCCGGCCGGCTGCGGCCGCCGGGCCCGGACCCGTGCGTCTGCGGTCTGTGCCCGCACCTCGCCCGCTGAGGCATGATGGGCGGCGATGCGTACCACACGGCTCACCACCAGACGTTCCCGGCACGACCGCGTCTCGGCCTCGCTCGCCGGCCGCGACGACGACCAGCTGGCCGCGTTGCTGGATGCCGCACCCGGCGACGTCGTGGGTGTGGGCGGCGGCGCCACGGTCCTCGACGTCGACGGCGTGCCGGTGTTCGCCAAACGGATCCCGATCACCGACCGGGAGCTGGCCAGCCCGCACAGCACGGCGAACCTGTTCGACCTGCCGGTCTACTGCCAGTACGGCATGTACGCCCTCGGCGGCGCCGGCTTCGGTGCCTGGCGCGAGCTGGCCGCGAACACGATCGTCACCGAGGGCGTCCTCGCGGGCGAGACGGCGTCGTTTCCGTTGCTGTACCACTGGCGGGTGCTCCCGGGCCGCCCACCGGTCGCGTCCGAGCACCTCGACATCGACGCCGTCGTCGCCCAGTTCGGGGGCGCCCCGGCCGTGCGGACCCGCCTCGAGGGACTGGCCGCCGCGACCTCCTGCCTCGTGCTGTTCTTCGAGCACATCCGCCATCCGTTGCCCGACACGCTGACCGACCCCGTCGGCAGCGCCGAGACGATCGAGCGGCAGCTGTTCGAGATCGTGGCGTTCCTGCGCGACCGCGAGCTGCTGCACATGGACGGGCACTTCGGCAACATCCGCGCCGACGGCGACGGGATCTACCTCGTCGACTTCGGCCTGGCCACCTCACCCCGGTTCGACCTGTCGGCGGCCGAACGTGACTTCGTCGCGCACAACGCCGGCCACGACGCCGACTACGCGTCGATGCGGCTGGTCAACTGGCTGGTCACCAGCGCCTGCGGGGTGCCGGTCCCGGCCGGTGGCGGCCCGGTCGCCCGCAACGCGTACGTGCGCCGGTGTGCGAGCGGCAACATCCCGCGGGACGTGCCGGCGCCCGTGGCGGCAATCCTGGCCCGGCACGCGCCCGCGGCGGCCCGGATGAACGACTTCACCTGGCGCCTGTTCGACGGCGACATCCACGCGACGTACCCCGCCGCGTAGCCCACGCCCGTGGCGGCTCAGCGGGGCATGGCACGTTCGTGATGCTCGGCAAGGTCCAGGAGGCGCCGACGGCCGCTGCGTTGGACCATCACGAGCGCGGCCGGCAGGTAGCCCCCGAGCATCGTCGTGAGGATCGGGTGGTTCGTCGACAAGTACCGTGCGGTCAGCGCGTCCACGGCACCGGATTTACAGCAGGCCGCGGTCGTGGAGCAGGGTGAGGCGATCGGGGGGCAGGCAGGCGGGCAGGTTCCGTTCGAGGTCCGCCAGTTCCACGTCGACGGCGTAGACGACGAAGTCGTCGGTGGTCGGCAGCGACGCGGTCCAGTCGCGGGTGTTGAGGTCCGCGGCGACGGCGCAGAACAGTTCCCGGGCGCGTTGGCTCCCGCGCGGGCGGGGTACGCCCACGTCCTCGGCGTCGGTGAGGGCCAGTTCCTGCCCGAGCAGCCGGGCCGTGTCCGCCACCGCGTCGAGGTCGACCTGGGCCTCCGCGGCGAGGTCGGCGGGGTTCCAGACGGCGTCGCCGGATCCTTGCGTCAGCAGGGTCCTGCGGTGCGCGTCGAGGCCCACGTGCACCAGCACGTCGAGGGGGTTCGCGGACGCGTACGCCAGCGCGACGCAGTACGCGGCGCCGCCGCCGGCCAGCCCGGCGACGGTTGCCGGGATCGTCCTGACCAGTTCCCGATGGACCGCCAGGCAGGCCTCGTCGACGGTGAATGCGGGTGGCGGGCGTTCGTAGCGCAGGTCCGCGGCGTCACCGGAGTGGACCTCCAGGCGGCGCAGGCCGTCGGCGTCGTGCTCGGCGCTGATCGACGTGAAGGGCCTGACCGGCTCGAGCCGCCGTCCCGGGGTGCCCGTCGCGCTGCCGTGGTACACCCAGATCCAGGTCACGTGCGGGCCCGTGTACCGGTACGCCTCGTACCCGCCGCCGTGCCGGGCGACCGTGGTGGCGGAGCGGATCCGTCCCGCCTCGAACCGGTACCGGTGCAGGTAGATCGGCTTGCCGTCGGCGTAGAAGTGCGCCTGCTCCACGAGCCCGGCGCCGGCGTCATGGTCGCGGTAGGTCTCGTAGTACAGCCGGCCGTGCAGGAAGCCGCTGTACTCCAGGAACGCGACCGGCCGGTCGGCGGCGTCGAAGCCGATCCGGCAGTGGTCCCGGTCCAGTGGCGGGCGCTCGGCGAGCGGCCGCCCCGGTTTGCGCAGGTCCCGTTCGTAGTGCAACGGCCGGAGGTCGAACGCGTCGTGGCTGTACCAGTCCCAGCGGACCACGGCGTCGTGCGCGGCGGACCGGCGCGACGCGTACTCCTCGGCGAGGCCCTGGAACCGGGTGTCGAGGTCGGACACCTCCGTGCCGGCCGTGTACGAGACGCTGTCGAGCCCCTGTGCGAGCCAGTCGGCGCCTTCCGGGAGGAGGTCAGCCAGCGAGGTCCGGGCGTCACCGTCGAACCTGAAATCGCCGTGCGTCCCGAAGCAGCGGCGAGCGAGCATGTCGAGCAACGCCCGCTGGGCGGTGTCGAGCGGGCCCGCGGTTGGGAAGCCGTCCGGGAACGCCTTGCGGCGCAGCCGGATGCCCCATTCGTCGGCGTGGTAGATGACGCCGTTCGCGACGCCGAGCAGCGTGTCGAGGGCCGGGACCAGCTCCCTCAGGGGCACTCGGTCGACGGCGGCGGGCAGGATCCGGTACAGGTACAGCGGACCGTGGTGCGGTAGCAGCGTCTTGTACCAGTGGGTCGCGTCCGGTTCGGTCAGCGCGTCCAGCAGTGCCCGCGTGCCGGCGGCGCCGCCGGTGTGCACCGGTGAGAGCGCGGCGGCGGCTCGTACCAGCGGATCCGGATCCGAGGCGATGACCGGCGTCGTGTCGTAGCCCCAGTCCTGCAGGCTGACGACCACGACGGCCCTGGTGGGCACGTCGAGGGAGGCGAGTGCGTTGCCGCGCAGCCAGCCGGCGGCGTCGGGCCGGTGGTGGGCGAGTTCCGGGGCGTCGAGCAGGCAGGCGTGCAGCGCTTCGAGCGCCTTGGCCGCGACCGCCGGGTCGGTGTCGGTGCGCAGGGCGGCCGCGGCGTGGTACACCGACGGCCGCAGTGCCCGGCAGGCCGCGACGTCGGCGGCGCAGCCGGGCCGGCGCTCGTCCGGTTCGGCGGCGGCACCCATGACCGACGCCAGCCAGTCCAGCAGTCCGGCCCGCACCGGCACCGTGCCGGCGCGGGCACGAACGGGCGCCAGGGTGCGGGGGTCGCCGAGCGCGGCGACGGCGAACGTCACGGCCGGCGCCGTCGCGCTGCAGAGGCTGCGCTGATGGTGGATCAGCGTGTACAGGTCGGACAGCGCCCCGTCGCGACGGTCGGCGTCATCGTCCAGCAGCGCCGCGAGCACCTTAGGCGTCGACGGCCAGTCGGGCTCCGACGGGTCCGACTCTGGGTCCGAGTCGTAGCTGTGCGAAACCGTCGACCAGTCTGTCTGTGCCAGGACGTCCTCCGGTCGCATCGACGCAGCATAGAGCGGCCCGGGCGGGTGTGATCTACGCTACGGCCGTGTATGACGGGCTGGACGCGATCGACTGGGCCTCGATGCAGCACGCCTACGGGCCGGCCGTCGAGGTGCCCGACCTGTTGCGCGGACTGGTCGACGCGGATCCGGCGGTGCGCGAGGAGTCCCTCGACGCGATGTACCACGGCGTCCACCACCAGGGCGACGTCTACGACTGCACCCTGGCCGCGGTGCCGTTCCTGCTCGAGGCGCTCACCACGCCGGGACTTCCTGGGCGGGACGGGATCGCCGAACTCCTCGCCGGCATCGGCGCCGCCGAGAGCTGGCCGTTCGAGGACGGCGACGACGACGAGGACTTCCGTGCGATGGTCGCGCGGATCGGGCAGGCCCGGCGGCTGATCGCCGGCACCGACCTGCGAGGACTCGCCGCCGACCCCGACCCGCGGCTGCGGGCGGCCATGCCGCCGCTGCTGGCGATCGGCGGGGACGACGCGGGGACCGCCGAACTGTTCTTGCGCCGGTTCGGCGCGGAGACCGATGGCGACGTGCGCCGTGCGCTGCTGGACGGGCTCGGTCGGATCGCCGTCCGCACCGGCGACCGCGGCATCGTCGCGCACCTGCTCGGCGTCGCCGCCGCGGCACCGGAGGCGTCCGCCGCGGCCGCCGCACGCATCGCCGTGGCCCGCGTCGATCCCACCCTGGTGCCCGTCGACGGCGTCGCCGGGCTGCTGGAGCGGGCGTACGCCGAGGAGGCCGCGCCCGCCGAGCCGGCCGGGTTCACCACCAACACGCTGACCGGCACGGTCCGGGTGATGATGGAGCAGGCGAACGAGGGCCGCCGGGCACCGCACGCGGCCCGCCTGGTCGACCGGCTCACCGACGCCCTCGGCCCGCGCGTCGCCGAACGCACCGCGATCCTGCAGGAGCTGCTGCGCTCGCCGCACGCGGACGTGGCCGGCGACGCGCTGTTCGGCGCCGTCAAGCTCGTCGAGGGCTGGCGGGGCGAGCACGCCGGCCTGATCCGGCTGATCGGGGGGCGCCTCTCGCACCCGGACCCGCGGGTCGTCGGGAACGCCGCGGTCACGCTGCGGTACTGGGCGCCGTTGACCGCGGTGGTCGCCGAGCCCGTCGCGGCGGCGCTGGCCGCGCTGGACGCCCGGCCGTGGCGGGACGGACTGCCGGCGTGGACCGTCCCGTCCCGCTCGGATCCGCCCGGCCTGCACCCGGCCCTGGAGGTCCTGGCCCGGCTCGGCGACGAGCGGGCGCTGCCGTCGCTGCTCACCACGCTGGAGCTGGCCCGGCGTCCGCGTGACTCGGGATACCTGCTGGCCCGCTATCCGCAGCACGCCGAGCGGATCGTCGCCGCGATGCTGCCGGTCCTTCCCCCGCGCCCCGCAGCCGAACGTCGCGGCTTCCACGCCGCGCTCCAGGCATTCGGAGCCGCGGCGGCTGCGGCGGTACCGTGGCTGCTCGCGGCACCGCTCGACGACGACGCTGCCACGACGCTGGGTCGCATCGGCCCGGGCGCGGCCGAGGCTGTCCCGGCGCTGCGGGCCGCGACGACCGGCGACGACGCGCAACTCGCCGTGGCCGCCGCCGGGGCGTTGTGGCGGATCGAGGGTTCGCCGGACGTGCTGCCGCTGCTGGCCGCCCGCATCGATGGCGCCTACGGCGGGAGTGCCTTGAGGGAGATCGCCGGGCTGGGCTCCGCCGCCGCGGACGCCGCGCCGTACGTCGCGACGTTCCTGGACGCCCCGGACCGGGGCTGGTGGCTGCCGATGCGCGCGGCCGTCGCGCTGTGGCGGATGATCGGCGACGCCGAACGGACCGCGCCGGTGCTGACCGCCGCCTGGCACGGCAACCCGCACACCCGCAACGAGATCGCCGCCGCCGTCGCCGGCCCGCTCACCGCTGCTCTGGCACCGTTGCTGCGCGCCGAACTGGCGGACCCGCGCCGGCACGGCGCCCGGGAGACGGGCTGGTCCAGCGCCCAGGTGACCGACGACGAACGCCTGCTCGCCGCCTGCCGCACTGCACTCGACGGAGCTTCGGCGTGACGATCGAGGTCCGCGACTACGACCCGGGCTGGCCGGAGCTCGCCCGGCGGGCCGTCGAGGAGCTGACCGCGGCGTTGCCGGGGCGGCTCGCGGTGGTCGAGCACGTGGGGAGCACCGCGGTGCCGGGGCTGGCGGCGAAGCCGGTCATCGACCTGATGGCCGCGACACCCGCGCTCGACGTCGTGACCTCGGTCGAGGACGTGTTGGAGCGCCTCGGGTACCGGCGGGTCGAGACCGGCATGCGGGAGCGGCTGTTCTACCGGCGGGAGGGCGAGCCCGCGGCCTATCACCTGCACGTCGTCACGGCCGGGTCGTGGGACACCCGCAACGAGCGGCTCCTGCGCGACCACCTGCTGCGGCACCCGGCGGACCGCGACGCGTACGGCGCGCTGAAACGCGAGCTCGCCGCCGCCGGGCACGACGGTGACACGTACACCCGCGCCAAGACCGAACTCATCCAGCGCATGGTCGACGCGGCCCGGGCGGACCTGGGCCTGCCATGGGTCGACGTCTGGGAGGACTGAGCGGCCGGGACCGGGCTACGGGCGGGGGTAGGTCGCGTGGATGTCACCGTCGAACAGGCACCAGGTGAAGTCGTTCATCCTAGCCGCGGCGGGGGCGTGCCGGGCGAGGATTGCCGCCACGGGCGCCGGCATGTCTCGCGGGATGTCGCCGGCCGCGCAACTGCGCACGTACGCGTTGCGGGCGACCGGTCCGCCGATGGCCGGGACCGGCACCCCGCACACGCTGAGGGCGGCGGTCGCGGCCATCAGGTCGATGACCGGCTTCGCCGCCAGCCCCGGCACCGCGGTGCTCCCCACGTGCTCGACGACCCCGAGCCGCCCCGGCAACGCCGGGGTCAGCTCCTCGACGGCCCGGGTCGTAGTCGTGGACCTCGATCGTCATGCCGGGACTCCGCCGGTGCCGGCGAGTGCGGCGCGGCAGGCGGCGAGCAGGCGTTCGTCGTTGGTCACCTGATTGCTGGACCAGCCCCTGTCCCGGGCACCGTACCGGCGCGGGTCCACCGATTCGGCGCGCAGCAACGGCACCAGGGCAGCGGCGAGCGGGCCGGCGGTGAACGGGCCCGCAGGAGACGGACCGGCGACGGCGGCGACGATTGCGTTGCGGGTGTGCGGGTTGCCGTGCCAGGCGGCGGTCAGCACCGGCGCCGTCCGGTCCGCGTCGCCGATCATCCGCCACAGTGCGACGGCCGCGTGCATGGGCCGCCACCGGTCCCCGTCCGGGGCGCCCAGGACCGTCGCGACAATTGGTGCGGCGTCCGCGGCCGCAGCGCCGAGCTCGGCGATCGCTGCGAGGGCAGCCGTGCCCCACGGTCCGTCGATGTGCGCGGCCAGCAACGGCAGCACCGCCGGCGAGCCTTCGATCCGCCACAACGCGCCGGCCGCGGCCACGGCGAGTCTCGCGTCGTCGCCGGTCGCCGCGGCCCGCAGCGCCGGGACGGCCTCGGCAGCCGCGGGGCCGATGCGACCCAGCGTCGTGGCAGCGTCGTCGTCCAGCGGCGCCGCGAGCAGCCACGGTACCGCCGGAGCCGCTGTAACGCCGAATGCCTGGAGTGCGACGTGGATCCCGTGCCGTCCGGCCGCGCGGGGTGCGGACAGGACCGGCAGCATCGCCGCGACGATCCGCTCGGCGTGCCGCGGGTAGCGGGCCAGCAGGTACCCCGAGTCGGGCGGCCGCTGCCGCAGCTCCAGCGCGGTGAGCAGCAGCGGCAGCGCCCGCTCGTCGGCGAGCCGGGCGAGGACGTCCAGGGTCGGGTGCAGGCCGGGTGGCTCCGACCGGGACGGGACCGTCCACGCCGGCAGCCCGTCCCGCCACGGCAGGGCGTCCAGAGTGGACAGTGCCGCCGCGACGGGCTCGGCGACCACGGCGGTCAGCGGCGCCCAGCACCGCAGCGTGGCCGCGGTGTGGCCGACGACCCGCGGGTCCGGGTGCGAGAGGCGCCGCCCGATCGCGCGGATGACCTCGGCGTGCTCGCCCCGCCAGCGCTCGACGAGTTTGATGGCGCCCAGCAGCGCGTCGCCGGCCACGTCGGCGTGCGGCGAACGCAGCAGTTCCCGTAGGATCGCGACGCGGTCGGCGACGCGCGGGCCGAGTGCGTCGGTGAGCCCGTCGATCATGCGGGCCGCATGCGGTGCGCGGCGGGCTTCCGGGACCGCACTGGTCACTGTCTCCGTGGTGAATCCGGCGGGCTCGGCATACGCCCGCTCCAGCAGCCCGGCGGCACCGTCGAGGGGTACCCGGACGGGATCGGCGCGGGCGGCGGCGATGAGTGCGGCGGCCGCCACGGAGGGCTCCGGTGCCGCGGCGGCGACGCCGAGCAGGTGCGCGACGATGCCCGCGTCGCCGGTGCGGGCGGCGATCCGGCCGAGCCCGTCCAGCAGCGCCCGCCGCGCGTCGCCGTCGGTCTCCACGCCGAACCGGCTCGTGAACACCTCCGCGACCCGCGGATCGTCCTCGCGGATCGTCAGCAGCGGCGGCATGGCGGCCCGCAGCCAGGGGTCGGGGTCGGCGGCGAGGCCGAGCAGGTCGCCGCCGGCGATCAGCTGCCGCGCCTGCCCGATCCGCGCGACCGTCGCACCGAGGTCGTCATCGTCGCCGGCCACCTCGAACGGCCAGCTGCCGGCGGCGCCGATGCTCGCGAGGAGCTCGGCGATCCCGTCCCGGCCCGGAACCCCAGGTGTTCGCAGCACCTCCAGCAGGAACGGCACCGTGGCGAGCATGCGGTCGTCCAGGTCGCCCACGTTGCGCATCGCGTCCAGGGCCATCCCGCGCACCGCCGGGTCCGGGTCGATCAGCCCGCGCAGCAGGTCGGGCATCCCGGTGGCGGCGAAATCGAGGTCGTCGTACACGGCCGAAGCGTAGAACACCTGGTCCGGGGCGCCCTATGCTCCGCCGATGGCCGACCTCGTCCCCGAAGTCGTCGACTGGCTCACCAAGGACCAGTAGCGGTCAGCCGCCCTTCTCCCACACCGGCGCCGACGGGAAGCCGCGTTCGGCCCGCCCTTGCCGAGCCACCCGCAATGGCTGAGCGGCACTCAGCGTGGTAACAGCAACACTGCCGCATGATGGCGCGCATGCGAGCGGTCATGTTCCACGCATACGGTCCGCCCGAGGTCCTCGCCGTGGCGGAACTGCCGGCGCCGGTGCCGAAAGGTGACCAGGTCCTGGTTCGGGTGCACGCCACGACGGTCACGTCCGCGGAGTGCGGGATGCGCCGCGGCGAGCCACGATGGGGCCGGGTCATCCTCGGGCCACGCCGTCCCCGCAAGGGCATCCGCGTGCTGGGGCTGGAGTTCGCCGGTGAGGTCACCGCGGTCGGCCCGGCGGTGCGCCGCACGCAGGTCGGTGAGCGGGTCTTCGGGTTCACGGGCTTCGGCGTGGGCGCGAACGCCGAGTACAAGTGCCTCTCGGAGCGGGCGTCGTTCACCACGATCCCACCCGGTGTGAGCTACACGGACGCCGCGGCCAGCGTCGACGGGTACACCACCGCCTGGTATTTCCTGCACACCCTCGCCAACGTCCAGGCCGGGCAGCGGGTCCTGGTCATCGGCGGGTCCGGCAGCATCGGCACCTACGCCGTCCAGGTCGCCGCCCACGCGGGCGCGGAGGTCCACGCCGTCTGCAGCGGCCGCAACGCCAAGCTGGTGCAGGAGCTCGGCGCCGGCCGGGTCTTCGACTACACCGCCGAGGACTTCACCACCAGCGGCGAACGGTACGACGTCGTCTTCGACACCGTCAGCGGCAGCTCGTTCGCCCGGTCCCGGCCGGTGCTGACCCCGCGTGGCTGCTACCTGCCCACGACCGGCCTGGTGAACAACGTGCACGCGTGGCGGACCGCGGTCACCGGCGGTCCCCGGGTGCGCACCGGCATGTCGGTGCGCAAGCACGCGGCCCTCGCCGAGCTCCGCGAACTGCATGCGCAGCGACGGATCCGGGTCGTCATCGACCGCACGTACCCGCTGTCGGAGATCGTCGCGGCGCACCGCTACGTCGACAGTGGACGGAAGGTCGGCAACGTGGTCATCACCGTGGTCGGCGGCTGACCACCGGAACTCGCCCCCCGCCGGGCCGGACTGTGGGCCGGGCGGCGACGTATCATGGAGGGCAGTGCTGGTTCGCTCCTGCCACCGCAGGGGCGTCGTAAGAGGGAACCCGGTGGGAATCCGGGGCTGCCCCGCAGCGGTGAGTGGGAACGACCGCCGTCATGAGCACTGGGTCCGTGAGGGCCTGGGAAGCGACGGCCAGTAGGAGACCGGTGACGGTCGTGCCCGCGAGTCCGAAGACCTGCCCGCACCGCGTGCGCGACCCCGCGCACGCCGCCGACGGCTGCGCGGGCTGGCCAGGGCGACCCGGTGGTGCCCGGCGCCCGTCGCCGCAACCCCGTGGGCCGCCGTGCTGTGCCTTCCCGGGTGGTCGTCGACCACCTCGAGGGAAGGGACACCGGCGTGACGACGACGCCATTCGGCCTGAGCACTGTGCTCGGCTATCCCCGCATCGGCCCGGACCGGGAGCTCAAACGCGCCCTGGAGTCCTACTGGGCCGGCCGGATCGACGCGACCGCCCTGCAGCGCGTGGGCGCGCAGCTGCGCGCCGGCGTGTGGCGGGACCTGCGCCACACCGGCGTGGACGCGATCCCGTCGAACACGTTCTCGTTCTACGATCACATGCTCGATGCCGCGGTCGCCGTCGACGCGGTCCCGGACCGGTTCCGGCGCCTCGGCCTCGGCGACCTCGACACGTACTTCGCGATGGCCCGCGGCACCGCCGCCGAGCCGGCGCTGGAGCTGACGAAGTGGTTCGCCACCAACTATCACTACCTGGTCCCGGAGATCGGCCCGGACACGGTCTTCGTCGCCCGGCCCGGCAAGCCGGTCGCCGAGTTCACCGAGAGCCGAGAGCTGGGCATGACGACCCGGCCGGTGCTGGTGGGGCCGGCAACGTTCCTGCTGCTGTCCAAGGCCGCGGCCGGCGCCCCGGAAGGGTTCCGGCCGTTCGACCGCCTGGACGACCTCGTCACCGTGTACGGGGAGCTGCTCGCCGAGCTCGCCGACGCCGGAGTGGTGTGGGTGCAGCTGGACGAGCCGGCGTACACCGCGGACCGCACCGCCGCCGAGATCGACGCGTTGCGGGCCGCGTACGCCCGGCTCGGCGCGCTGCGGCAGCGCCCGCGCCTGTTCGTCGCATCGTACTTCGGGGACCTGGGCGACGCGCTGCCGGCGCTGCTGGCGACGCCCGTGGAGGCGATCGGCATCGACCTGGTCGCGGGGCCCGGCAACGTCAACCGGCTCGCCGGCTGCGGGCCGATCCCCGGCCGCACGATCGTCGCCGGGCTCGTCGACGGGCACAACATCTGGCGCACCGACCTGCGTGCCGCCGCCGCCCGCGCCGCGGTCCTCACCGGCATCGCCGACGACGTCGTGGTGTCCACGTCGTGCTCGCTGCTGCACGTGCCGGTCGACCTCGACGCCGAGGCGGACCTCGACCCGCAGCTGCGGGCGCGGCTGGCGTTCGCCCGGCAGAAGGCCGGCGAGGTCGTCCAGCTCGGCCGGGCGCTGCGCGACGGCGTCGCGGTCCTGCCCGAGCCGCCGGCGGCGCCGCCCGCGGCGTGGCGCGACGACGAGGTCCGTTCCCGCCTGGCGCGGCTGCCGGTCGCCCGGCGCGGCGCGTACGAGGACCGGGCGAAGGCGCAGCAGGAACGGCTCGGGCTGCCGCCGCTGCCGACCACGACGATCGGGTCGTTCCCGCAGACCGACCAGTTGCGCAAGGCCCGGGCCGCGCTGCGCGCCGGAACGCTCGACGCCGGCGGCTACGCCGAGCGGATGCGGGCCGAGATCGCCGACGTCATCGCGCTGCAGGAACGCCTCGGCCTGGACGTGCTCGTGCACGGCGAACCGGAGCGCAACGACATGGTCCAGTACTTCGGCGAGCAGCTCGCCGGGTTCGCCGCCACCGCCAGCGGCTGGGTGCAGTCGTACGGTTCCCGGTGCGTGCGGCCGCCGATCATCTACGGCGACGTCAGCCGCCCCGCGCCGATGACGGTCGGCTGGGCCACCTACGCCCAGTCGCTGACCGGCCGCCCGGTGAAGGGCATGCTCACCGGGCCGGTCACGATCCTCGCCTGGTCGTTCGTGCGCACCGACCAGCCCCTGGCCGACACCGCCAACCAGGTCGCGCTCGCCCTGCGCGACGAGACGGCCGACCTGGAGGCGGCCGGGATCCGGATCATCCAGGTCGACGAACCGGCGCTGCGGGAGCTGCTGCCGCTGCGCCGGGCCGAGCAGGGGGCGTACCTGGACTGGGCGGTGACCGCGTTCCGGATCGCGACCGGCGGGGTCGCCGACGACACCCAGATCCACACCCACCTGTGCTACTCGGAGTTCGGCGAGGTGCTGCCCGCGATCGACGCCCTCGACGCCGACGTGACCAGCATCGAGGCGTCCCGGTCGAAGCTGGAGATCCTCACCGACCTGCGCACCGCCGGCTACGGGCGCGGCATCGGGCCCGGCGTGTACGACATCCACTCGCCGCGCGTACCGGAGCAGACCGAGATCACCGAGGCGTTGCGGCACGCCGTCGCGGCCGTGCCCGCGGACCGGCTGTGGGTGAACCCTGACTGCGGGCTCAAGACCCGGGGCTACCCCGAGGTCGAAGAGGCCCTCGCGCGGCTCGTCGCCGCCGCGGCCGAGGTCCGCACAGAGCTAAGCAGAATTTAAAGAAAAAAGTGTAATCGAGTGGCTCGGAACGGCGCACCAGGTGCGTTGTTCCGGGCCTATTCGAAATCTTCCTTTATGTCTTGAATCAAGTATCGCAACCGAACCATACTTGCCTGCGCAACGAGCCCAGACATTGCAGCGCACGGCAAGACAAAGGACCGGAATGCGTACTGACCCACCAGACACCACCGCGGCACCGCGGCGCACGAGCCGGCGGGGGAGGGTGGCCGTCGGGGCCGCCGTCGCCCTCGCGCTCGGCGCCACCGGCACCTACATCGCCACCGCCAGCGCCGACGAGGTCGCCGCCCCAGCCACCCGACTGGAAGCGGAGTCGTTCTCGGCGCAGTCCGGCGCGAAGACGGAGAACACCGCCGACGCCGGCGGCGGCAAGAACGTCGGCTGGCTCGCCAACGGCGACTGGCTGCAGTTCGACAACGTGACCGTCGGCGGCGCCGACCTCGCCGTCCGCGTCGCGGCGCAGAACAAGGCCGGCGGCTCGATCGAGCTGCACCTCGGCTCGCCGACCGGCAGCCTGCTGGCGACGTTCCCCGTCGCGTACACCGGCGGCTGGCAGAAGTGGACGACCGTCAGCGCCAAGGCCGCGAGCGTCCCCACCGGCCGCCAGACGGTCGTCGCGGTGATGAAGAGCGGCCAGGCCGCCGATTTCGTCAACATCAACTGGCTGACCCTCGGCCCGTCGTCGCGCCCACCGGCGACCGCGACCGTCGCACCCCCGGCCAGCAGCGCCGCTCCCACCACGGCCCCGCCGCCGACCAGCAGCGCCGGCGCCGGCTGGGTGGACGTCGACCAGGCCGCCTGGCAGCAGGAGCTCGCCGCGTTCAACGCGATCAAGCAGCTGCCGATCCCGGCCGGCACGACCCGGGTCGCCGAGTTCCACACCGACTGCGCGGTCTCGAACGAGGCCAAGGACGACCCGATCGTCCTGCCCGGCCTCACCGGCGCCTCGCACATGCACACGTTCTTCGGCCCGACCGTCGACGCCAACACCAAGCCCGCCGACCTGTTCAACCGGGCCACGAACTGCAACGCGCCCGGTGACAACAGCGCCTACTGGGTGCCGCAGCTGACCCGCAACGGGCAGCCGGTGAAGATGAAGAGCTTCCGCGTCTACTACGGTTCCCGGCTGCCCGACCCGTCGGCGACGGTGCCGTTCCCGCCGGGGCTGGTCATGGTCCACGGCGACGCGAAACGCCAGGTCGCCACGCCGAAGGGCGCCAACGGGCAGTTCTGGTGCGCCGGCAGCGCCGAGACCGGGCGCAGCGCCGACGGCAACTGGCCGGTGTGCGCGCCCGGCGGCAACCTCATCTTCCAGCTGACGTTCCAGGACTGCTGGGACGGCAAGCACATCGACTCGCCCGACCACAAGTCGCACATGGGCGGGGCGCAGGGCGGCAAGTGCACGGGTCAGTACCCGGTCGCCATCCCGAACCTGTCGTTCATGGTCAACTACGAGTCGCTCGGCGGCGACGGCCTGGCGCTGTCCTCCGGCATGGCCTCCTCCATGCACGGCGACTTCGTCAACGCCTGGAAACCGGCCAACCTCGGCCCCCTGGTGAAGATCTGTCTCAACGCGAAAGCGAAGTGCGGCATCGAGCCGAAGTTCGCCGGCGGCTGACCCGGCCCGTCCCCGAACACACCCGCGGCCCCGCCATTCCGGCGGGGCCAAAGGCGTTTCCGGGTAAGCATTCCGACGATTCCGGCGGTGACCGATAACGCTTTTTGGGAAACCGTCGGCATGCTCACAACCAGTGCCGTGGGACGGGCGGGATTCGTACATTCAAACACCGTGAGAATCGTCGCGGCGGCCAGCCTGATCGTCGTCACCGCACTGTGGGCGGCCGGCCTCGACACAGGCCCGGCGGGCATCGCCGCGGCCGGCCGGCTGGCCGCGCTCTGGTCGGCGGACCTGCTGCTGCTCCAGATCGTGCTGATGGCCCGGATCCCGTGGCTGGAGCGGACCTACGGCCGCGACACCGTGGCCCGCTGGCACCGGGTGACCGGCCACGCCTCGATCCAGCTGCTGCTCGCGCACGTCGTCCTTGCCCTCGTCGCCTCCACCCGCAACGCCGCCACCGGCCCGGCCCGGCACCTGTGGACGCTGCTCACCGGGCACAGCATGATCCTGGCGGTGCTCGCCCTCGCCGCGCTGCTGCTGGTCGTGGTGACGTCGGTCCGTTCGGTACGGCGGCGGCTGCGCTACGAGTCCTGGCACCTGCTGCACCTCTACGCCTACCTCGGCGTCGCGCTCGCCCTGCCGCACGAACTGGTGCTCGGCAGCGACTTCCGGTCACCGGCGGCGCGGGCGTACTGGTGGAGCGCCTACCTCGCGGCCGCCGGCGCCACCGTGGTGTTCCGGCTCGGCCTGCCGATCTGGCGCACGCTGCGGCACCGCCTCGCCGTCGACCGCGTCGTCACCGAGGCACCCGGCCTGGTCTCGGTGTACCTGACGGGCCGGCGGCTCGACCGGCTCGACGCGCGGGCCGGGCAGTACTTCGTGTGGCGGTTCCTGGACGGCCCCGGCGCCCTGCGCGGCAACCCGTTCTCGCTGTCCGGGCCGCCGCGCGCCGACCGGCTGCGGATCACCGTGAAGACCGTCGGCGACGGCACCGCCCGGGTCGCGGCCCTGCGCACCGGCACCAGGGTGCTCATCGAGGGGCCGTACGGGCGGATGACCGCGGACACGTACTCCGGCGGCCCGGTCACCATGCTCGCCTGCGGCGTGGGCGTGACCCCGCTGCTGGCGCTGCTGTGGGACCTGCCCTACGGGCACGCCAAGGCCACCCTCGTCTACCGCACCCGCCACCCGGACGAGGTCGCGTTCCTGCCCGAGCTGGAGTGGCTCGCCCGGCAGCGCGGCGTCCGGCTCGTCCCGCTGGTCGGCCCGCGCGCCGCACCCGGCTCCTGGCTGCCGGTCGGCTACGCCGACTACACCGACACCGAGGCGCTGCGGTCCCTGGCCCCCGACATCGCCGAGCACGACGTCTACGTGTGCGGCCCCGACGCCTGGACGCAGGCCGTGCTCCGGGCCGCCCGGCAGATCGGGGTGCCACCCACGCGTCTGCACCTGGAGCGGTTCGCCTGGTGAAACGGGCGCGTCGCCCAGCGGCAACATTGGCGATCGACTATGACTGCCGCTACTGTGCAGGGGAGTGGACGCGTGCCAACGGGGAGGACGCATGGGCCGCATCGGCTTCGGGGTGCTCATGTTCCCGATCCACCGCCCCACCCACAACCCGACCCTGCAGCTCGAAGGCGACCTTGAGCTCGCGGTCCTGTGCGACCGGCTCGGCTTCGACGAGTTCTGGTTCGGCGAGCACCACTCCGGCGGCTGGCAGATCATCGGCGCGCCCGAGCTGATGATCGCGGCCGCGGCCCAGCGCACCGGCCGCATCCGCCTCGGCACCGGCGTGAGCACCTTGTCGTACCACCACCCGCTGACCCCGCTCGACCGGATCATCCAGCTCGACCACCTCACCCGCGGCCGGCTGATCTTCGGCGTCGGCGCGGGCGCCCTGGCCCTCGACGCCACCATGATCGGCCACGATCCGATGCAGGCGCGGCGGATGATGGAGGAGTCCCTCGAGGCGATGACCGCGCTGCTCCGCTTCGACGGGCCGGTCAGCCGCACGACCGACTGGTTCGAGCTGCGCGACGGTTACCTGCACCTGGCGCCCCACCAGGAACGCCTCGACATCCGCGTCGCCGTGTTCCGGTCGCCGTCGGGTCCGCGCCTCGCCGGCCGGTTCGGCGCGGGCATGCTGTCCTTCGGTGCGTCCGCCGCGATCGGCCTCGGCTCGGAGAACCCGATGACCACCGCGTGGGAGATCGCCAGCGAGCGGGCCGCGGCGTTCGGCCAGGTCGTCGACCGGCGCCGGTGGTCGGTGATGAGCCCGATGCACCTGGCCGAGACCGAGGAGCAGGCGCGCCGCGAGGTGCGGTGGGGGCTGCCGGCCTACATCGGCTACATCCGGCAGATCCTGCCGATGAACGTGCCCGTCGACCTCGACGACACCGACGCCGTCGTCGACGTGCTGCACACCGTGGGGCACGCCGTCGTCGGCACCCCGGAGATGGCGATCGAGCACATCGAGCGGCTGCAGCGCATCAGCGGCGGCTTCGGCACGTTCGTGATCGAGCACGCCGACCTCGCCGACCCGGAGGCGACCCGCCGCTCCTACGAGCTGTTCGCCCGGCGGGTGATGCCGCACTTCACCGGCGCGCTGCGGCCACGGCTCGCGGCGCACGAGCGGGAGCTGGCGCACGACGGGCTGACCCGGCGCACCATGGCCGCCGCGCAGGCCAAGGCGGGCGTGGAGCACTCCCGCGAACGCGCCGCGCTGCGCATCCCCCGGCAGCGGCTGCCACACCACGACGCGCCGCCCACCGAGCACCGCGCGGACCAGGCATGAGCCCCGGAAGGTTGGTACGTCGATGACCAGTGCGGCCCTCGCCCAGGTGTTCCTCAGCCTCGCCGTCGTCGTCGGGCTCGCCCGCATCGGCGCCGCGCTGTTCGAACGGTTCGGCCAGCCGGGCGTCGTCGGCGAGATCGTCGCCGGCATCGCCGCCGGGCCGTCGCTGCTCGGCGCCGTCGCGCCCGGCGTCATGGACACGCTCATCCCGAAGTCGGTGCTGCCGTCGCTGCAGGTCGTCGCGCAGCTCGGCCTCATCGTGTTCATGCTCGTCGTCGGCGCCGAGGTGGAGACGATCCTCGCCGGGCGCAACGCGCGCCTCATCGCCGCCGTCGCCGTCAGCGCGTCCGCGGTGCCGTTCGGGCTCGGGGTGCTGCTTGCCCTGGGTATCTGGCCGCTGTACCGCACGCCGCCCGGCCTGCCGGCGTTCCTGCTGTTCATCGGCACCGCCCTCGCCGTGACCGCGTTCCCGGTGCTGGCCCGCATCGTGCGCGACCGCGGCCTCGCCGGGACCACGATGGGCACGGTCGCCCTGGCCTGCGCGGCGTTCATCGACCTCGCCGCGTGGAGCGTGCTGTCGGTCGTCGTGTCGATCGCCGGGAAGGGCGGCCACGGCTGGACCCCACTGCCGCTCGCCCTCGCCTTCATCCTGGTGATGATGTTCGTGGTCCGCCCGCTGCTGGCCCGGGCGCAGCGCAGCGGGCGGCTCGACCGCATCTCGCCGCAGGCGATCCTTGTCCTGGTGCTGGTCGGCGCGGCGCTGAGCGCCTGGTACACCGAGACCATCGGGCTGCACAGCATCTTCGGGCCGTTCGTGCTCGGGCTCGCCCTGCCCCGCCACAAGCCCACCATCGAGCTCATCACGACCCGGCTCGCCGACACCAGCAGCGCCCTGCTGCTGCCCGCGTTCTTCGTCATCGCCGGGATGGCCGTCGACGTGCCCGGCCTCGACCCGGTCGACCTGCTGGTGCTGCTCGGCACCGTCGCCGTCGCGGTCGCCGGCAAGGTCCTGGCGACCGCGCTGCCGGCCCGGCTGTGCGGGATGGGGCCGCGCGACGCGTGGACGCTCGGGGTGCTGCTCAACACCCGCGGCCTCACCGAGCTCGTCGTGCTCAGCGTCGGGCTGTCCCTCGGGCTGCTGCACCCGCACCTCTACACCATCCTCGTCGTCACGGCCGTGCTCACCACCGTGGCGACCGGCCCGCTGCTGGCCGTGCTCGGCAACCGCGGGGCGGCGACCTCTCTCCGAGAGGACGTTCATGAAGACGCACGTTGAGGTGATGGTGCTGGGCAGCGGCATCGGCGGCAGCACCGTCGCGGCCATCCTGGCCCGGCTCGGGGTCTCCGTCGGCATCGTCGACGCGGCCCGGCACCCGCGGTTCGCGCTGGGGGAGTCCACGATCGGGGAGACGTCGTTCCTGCTGCGGCTGCTCGCCGCGCGGTACGACGTGCCGGAGCTCGCCCAGGTGTCCACCAGCGGCGGCATCCGCGAACACGCCAGCCACCGGTGCGGGATCAAGACGAACTTCGGCTTCGTCTACCACCGCCCCGACGTCGAGCACGACCCGTACGAGGTCACCCAGTGCTCGGTGTCCGAAGGACCGTTCGGCCCCGAATCACATCTCATGCGCGCCGACATCGACAAGTACCTGTTCGAGGCGTCGGTGCGCTACGGCGCGACGGCCCGCGAGGGCGTGCGGGTCCGCGCGATCGACTTCACCGACGACGGCGCCACCGTCGAGCTCGACAGCGACGAGGTCTTCACCGCCGACTACGTCATCGACGCGACCGGCCGCACCTCGGTCCTCGCCGACAAATTCGGGCTGCGCGACGAGCCGTGCCGGTTCAAGACCGACTCCCGCACCATCTTCACCCACATGCGCGGCGTCGTGCCCTACGACGCGGTCGAGGAGTCCAGCGGCCAGCCGAACCTGTGGCACCAGGGCACCCTGCACCACCTCTTCGACGGCGGCTGGCTGTGGGTCATCCCGTTCGACAACCACGAGGCGTCGGAGTCCGACCTCGTCAGCGTCGGGCTCAGCCTGGACACCAGGCGCTTCCCGAAGCAGGACGGCGTCACCCCCGAGCAGGAGTGGGCAGGCTTCCTGTCCCGCTACCCGGCGGTCGCGCGCCAGTTCGCCGGCGCCACCTCCGCGTTCCGCTGGATCTCCACCGGCCGCACCCAGTTCTCCTCGAAGCGCACCGTCGGCGACCGGTGGGTGCTGATGAGCCACGCCGCCGGCGCGATCGACGCGCTCTTCAGCCGCGGCATGGCCAACACGATGGCGGTCATCGAGGCGTTCGTGCCCAGGTTCCTGGCCGCCCGCAAGGACCGCGACTTCAGCGCCGCCCGCTTCGACTACCTGGAAACACTCAACCAGCGGATCCTTTCGAACAACGACAAGCTCATCGCCGGCTCCTACATCGCCTTCCGCGACTTCGACCTGTGGCGGGCCTGGTCGAAGATGTGGTACCTGGCCTGGAACCTCGGCGTCATCCGCATCGCCGGCACCTACTACCGCTACCTGGAGACCGGCGACGACGGGCTCTTCGACCGGCTGCACGCGGGCCCGCTGCCCGGCTCGTTCTGCCCGGACCTGCCCGCGGCGCAGGTCCAGTTCGACGCCTGCTTCGACGTGATGGAGCAGGTCGAGCGCGGCGAGCTCGACCCGGCCGATGCGGTGACGAAGCTGGCGTACCTGCTCGGTGACGGCGAGGCGTCACCGGAGCCGCTGAACCTGCACGACGTGCTGCGCCGCTGGCACGACGGCTCGATGGAGACGCAGCGGCTCATCCACCAGTGGGGCCGCACCGTCGGCCCGCAGCCGCTGCGGCAGTACTTCGAATACGACCGGGCCATCATCCCCGTCGCCGCGCGGCAGGTCCTCACCGCGTGACGGTCAGCGGGTCCTCACCGCGTGACGGTCAGTGCAACAGGCGCTCGGCGATCGCGTCGGCGATCGCCGGGTCCTCGGTCCACACCGGGTCGTCCGGTCGCGGGTCGTGGAAGACGACGTCGGTGAAGCCGAGCGCCGCATACCGCCCGACGAAGTCCTCGAACGCCGCGACGCTCGCCAGGGGCCGCTCCGCGGTGTTGCCGACGAGGTAGATGCGGTCGATCGACGCCGGGTCCCGGCCGAGCTCGGCGCAGCGCCGCTCGAGGATCGCCGCCTGCTTGCGGACGGCGGCCTCGATCGCGGCGGGCGACTGGTCGGCCGCGTCCGGCTCGCCGAAGGTGATCCACGCGTCACCGAGCCGCGCGGTGAGCGCGAGGGTCTTCGGCCCGGCGGCCGCGATCGCCAGGGGCAGCCGGGGCCGCTGGACGCAGCCGGGGATCATCCGCGCGTCATCCACGGTGTAGTGCTCACCGCGGTGCGAATACGCCGGCTCGCGCAGCAGCCCGTCGAGGACCTCGACGAACTCGGTGAGCCGCGCCGCCCGCTGCCGCGGCGTGCGCACCTCCTCGCCCAGGACGGTGGCGTCGAAGCCGGTGCCGCCGGCCCCGATCCCGAGCGTGACCCGCCCGCCGCTGACGTGGTCGAGCGTCATCGCCTCCTTGGCGAGGGACACCGGGTGCCGGAACGTCGGCGACGTCACCATCGTGCCGAGCCGCACCCGGCTGGTCACCCCGGCGAGCCCGGTCAGCCACGGCACCGCCGCGTGCCACGGCAGCTCCCGGTACCGCCGCCACGACAGGTGATCGTAGGTCCACAGGTGGTCATACCCGAGGGCCTCGAGGTGCTGTGCCCGCGCGACCGTCTGCGGCCACGGGTCGGTCGGCAGCAGCAGCACCCCGATACGCATCCGATGATCCTATGCCAGCCGCCGTGCGCCGCCGGCGAAGGAGCAGCCCGCCGGCGATGACGAGCAGCGCGGCGGCGTACGTGGCGCGCTGCACGGTGGACTGGGCGAGGCCGAGGTCGGTGGCGAGCTGCGTGAGGGTGCCGGCGAGCGCGAGGGCGAGCCACTCGGCGGGCGCGCCGTAGGCGATGAGCATCACCAGCAGCAGCGCGTACCACGGGTAGGCAGGTGCCGTGACGAGCAGCGCGGCGGCGACCATGACGGCCGCACCACGCCACGGCCGGTCGGGGTCGGCGGTGCGCAGCACGTACAGGGCGGCCGCGGTCAGGAGCAGCACCGCCGCCGGGGCGACCAGCGGCGCCGGCAGCAGCAGGCTCAGCAGCGCGAACCGGGAACCGTTCGCGTAGCCCTCCTCGTGCAGGTAGCCCGGCAGGTAGCCGAGCACGGCCGGGCCGGCCGCCAGCACGTGCGGCAGGTAGACCGCGGCGACGGCGCCGGCCGCGGCGACCGCGACCGCGACGGGTCGCCGCCGCCAGAGGGCCGGGCCGAGCAGCGCCGGCGTCAGCTTCGTGGCGACCGCCAGCCCGAGCAGCACCCCACCGAGCGCGGCGGCCCGGCGCGACGGCGCGCGGGCGAGGACGAACAGGGCGGCCGCGGCCAGACCCACCGCGGCGACGTCGACGTGGGCGTTGTTCCCCGCTTCCAGGGCCACCAGGGGGCACCACGCCCACAGGACCGCCCGGCGCGGGTCACGGCCGAGGCGGCGCAGCGCGTACCAGAGCAACACCGTCGTGCCGAACGCGAACGCGGCCATCGTCAGCTGCATCGGGCGTTCCCGCCCACCGGCCGGCACGGCGGCGAACAGGGCCTCCGCGACGGGCGGGTAGATGGTGGGCACGTCCGGCCGGTTGATCAGGGTGCAGCCGCTGGGCACGCACCAATTCGAGGCGTCCGGCCACAGGAAACCGTCGCGCAGCCGGGCCAGCTCCGGCGCGGACGGCGGATACGCGTACGGGTCGATGCCGGCCCGCTGGACCCGGCCGTCCCAGACGTAGCGGTACATGTCGTCGCTGCTGTTCGGCGGTTCCGTCCCGGCGGCCAGCGGCAGCGCGGCACCGCCGAGCAGGACCAGGACGAGCGCGGTGCGGCGGTGCAGCCGGCACACCTGGTAGGCGCCGACCGCGAACGGCACCCACATCAGCAGGTACCAGCGGCCGGGCAGGAACGCCAGGGCGGCGAGCATCGCGGCGAGGCAGCCGGCCGCGGCAATGTTGCGGGCGGTCATCGCTTCCGCCGCATGTTGACCGCGGTCCAGGCCGCCGCGGTCGCCCAGACGACGGCGAGGATCACGGCCAGCCCACGGCCGTAGGACTGCGGGAACGCGGACGGGTTGTCGGCGATCCGGCCGGCGCCGACGATGAACGGCAATGCCACCACCGTCACGGCGGCACTGACCGCCAGGGCCACGCGCACCGGGTTCCGGGCGGTGCCGGGCACCCACCGGACGAGGACCACGCCGGTCAGGATGACGGCGGGGACGATGACGAAGTCATGGGTGACCAGCAGTACGCCCAGGAAGATCAGCTGCCCCAGCGGCTGGGCGCCGTCCTGGGTCAGCCAGCCGTAGGCGCCGTAGCCGGTGACGGCGAGCCCGACGAGCAGCAGCGCGGCCCTCATGCGGACACCACGGTCAGAGCACCGACCCACTTCGTCTGCAGGACTCCGGGGCGGTTCGGCGCGATCAGCCGGCACGGGTAGCCGTGATCCGGGTGCAGCGGCGCACCACCGATGCGCAACGCGAGCAGCGTCAACGGGTCGCGGGCCGGGCCGGGGTCCAGCGTCGAGGTCCGGTACGCGCCTTCCGGCTGCAGCGACTCGACCGTGACCGGCAGGTCCAGGTCGGCGGCGCCGACGAGCCTGAGCAGGTCGACGACCCGGACCCCGGTCCACTGCGCGCCGGCGCTCCAGCCCTCGACGCACGCGATCGGCAGCGACACGGTGTGCTGCGGCAGCGCCTGCAGGTCGGCGAGGCTCAGCGCGTGCCGGCCGCCCGGTCCGCTGACCATCAGCCGGTACCCGGCGTCCACAGTGGTCACTCCGGCGGCCGCCGCGGTCTTGTTGACGGGCACGCCCTGCGGCCCGACGCCCGGCAGCCGCGGCGCGAGCACCGACAGGTGCCGCAGCGGCCGGACGGTCTGCCCGACGGTGGCGACGGTGATGACGCCGGCGGCCGTGCCGACCAGCGCGAGCACGCCACGCCGCGACGGGTCCGTGCCCGTGGCGGTGGCGGTCCGGATCACCGGCAGTTTCGCCGCGACGTGCAGCAGCATCGCGCCGATCAGCAGCCACGCGGTCCAGTAGTGCGCGCCGACGAACCCGAACGGCATCAGCGAGTACCAGTAGGCGATGTTGAGCAGCCCGGTGACGAGCTCGAACAGCGCGGCCGCGGACAGCAGCGCCACCGCGCCGCGCTCCAGCGCGTGCGGCACGCTGCGCGCCGGCGGCCACGTGAACAGCTTCGGGAAGACCGACCACACCTTCGCGGTCAGCAGCGGGAAGCAGGCCAGCCCGGTCGCGATGTGCAGCCCCTGGGTGATCCGGTACAGCTCCACCGGCCGGGACGGCCAGTGGAACCAGCCGGCCGGATGCTGGATGGCGTGGCTGAGCAGGCCTGTCAGGAAGCACACCGTGAACGCCGCGGCGAGCCACAGGCCCAGGTGCGCGGTCAGCCGCGGTGAGCGCAGCGGCGAGGTGAACCGGCGCGACAGCGCGGTCAGGGCGTCAGGTGGGCGAACCATCGGCCGGCCTCCGTCCAGGTGTCGGCGAGCCGCAGCGCGGCGTCGCGGGCGATGATGGCGATGTCGTCGACGCTCACGAACGCCCACGCGAACGTGGCGCTGGTCCGGTCGGCGCCGGTGAGGGCGACGTGCCCGCTCCAGCTGCGGTGGCCGGGCGGGTCGACCTCGACCAGGACGCTGCCGGCGGCGGCGATGAGGGTCCGGCAGCGCCCCAGCAGGCGGGCCGGGTCGCCGCCGATGCCGATGTTGCCGTCGGCGAGCAGGGCGCACTCCCAGCCGCCCTCGCCGGGCAGCGGGCCGAACAGGTTGCCGCGCAGCACCGGCGCGCCGCGGCGTTGCGCGTACCGGACCGCCTGCGGGCTGATGTCGACGCCGAGCACCCGGCGGCCGGTCGCGGCGACCGCCTCGGTGAGCCGGCCGGGGCCGCAGCCGAGGTCGAGGGTGCCGTCGGCGCACCGGCTGACGAGCTGGCCGTCGCCCGGCACCGGCCGGCCCGACCAGTGGCCCGCGTCGAGCGGGCGGACCATGGCGCCGTCCGGCCCGATCAGGCCCATCGTCGCGGATTCGCCGCGGGCGGCCCGGCGCAGGGCCGCGCCGTACACGGCCACCGGGGCGGTCATGCGGCGAGCACCGTTGCCAGGGACCGGGCGAACCGGCCCTGCGGGCATTCGGCGGCGACGGCCCACGCGTCGGCGGCGGTGTCGACGTCGCGCAGCACCGGCAGCGCCGCCACCTCGAGGCCGCGCAGCGCGGCCCGCGTCGCCGCCGCGGTGTCCGATGTGGACATCGGCACGCCGGTGAGGACCCGGGCCGCTCCCGGGTCGCGCAGGCCGAGCGCCCACCAGCCGCCGTCCTCCGCCGGGCCGAGGACCGCGTCGGCGGATGCCAGTGCCGCGCACGCCGCGACGACGTGCCCGACCCGCAGCTGCGGGGTGTCCATGCCGACGAGCAGCGTCGCGACGCCAGGTCGGGCCGTGTCGGCGTACGCGGCGGCGAGCCGCTCACCGAGACCTGCGCCGCGTTGCGGGCGCCGCTGCCAGCCGGGTGGTGCGGCGAGGTCACCGTCGACCACCAGGGTCCGGCCGGCGGCCGGCGCGGCGGTGAGGACCTCGACCGTGTCGGCGAGCATCGCCGCGGCGATCGCGGCCGCCTGCACGGGTGTCCACGGTGGACAGAGACGGGTCTTCACCCGCCCCGGCACCGGCGTCTTGGCCAGGAGCAGCAGCTGTACCCGCGGCGCCGTCACCGGCTCAGCACCTTCGTCATGTCCCGCACGGCCCGGGCGGTGCCACGCACCGTGCCGGTGACCTTCGACCGCCCGCCGGCGATGCGGGGCGCGTAGTCGATGTCGACCTCGGCGATGCGCCACCCGGCCTCCGCCGCCCGGACCATCATCTCCAGCGGGTAGCCGAACCTGCGGTCGAGCAGGCCGAGCGCCAGCAGCGCCTCCCGGCGCACCGCGCGCATCGGACCCAGGTCGTGCACGGTGATCCCGGCGGTGCGGCGCAACCGCCACGCCACCACGGCGTTGCCGACGCGGCCGTGCACCGGCCACGCGCTGCGGCTCGTCGGGCGGCGCCGGCCGAGCGTCAGGTCGAGGCGGCGCTCCAGGACCGGCTCCGCGACCCGGGGAAGCTGCCGCGGGTCGAACGAGCCGTCGGCGTCCATGAAGCACACGACGTCCGCGGTCGCGGCCTCCAGACCCGCGTGCGCGGCGGCGCCGAACCCACGCGGGGCGGCGTGGACGACCACGGCGCCGTGCGCCGCGGCGATCGCCGGCGACCCGTCGGTGGAGCCGTTGTCCGCGACGACCGCGCGGTAACCGTCCGGCAGCCGGGACAACACCCAGGGCAGCGCGGCGGCTTCGTTGAGACAAGGCAATACGACATCTGGCACGGATCGGACGCTACCCACGATCCGCCGGCGAAGATCTTACGAGCAGCGAACCAACCATTACGAACCGCGAACACGGCCACCGGGCCGCCGTGGCACTGCCTACGGTCAGGGACATGCGGATCCTTGTCACCGGCGGCGCCGGGTTCATCGGCGTCCACGTCGTCGCCGCCCTGCGCGACGCCGGCCACGACGTCACGGTGCTCGACCTGCTGCACCCGGCGGCGCACCGCACCCCCGACCCCGCGTTCCCGCGGGCCGACGTCCGCGACCGGGCCGCGGTCGCCGCCGCCCTGGACGGCGTCGAGGTCGTAGTGCACCAGGCGGCGATGGTCGGCATGGGCGTCGACCTCGCCGACCTGCCGGAGTATGTCGGATGCAACGACCTCGGCACCGCCGTGCTGCTCGCCGGGATGGCCCGGGCCGGTGTACGCCGGCTCGTCCTGGCCAGTTCGATGGTCGTGTACGGCGAAGGCGCGTACCGCTGCCCGGTGCACGGTGCTGCCCTGCCCGCTCCCCGGACCGAAGGGGACCTGGACGCCGGCCGGTTCGAGCCCGGCTGCCGTTCGTGTGGCCTGCCGTTGGAGCCGTGCGACGTCGACGAGGACGCGCCGCTGCGACCCCGCAGCGTCTACGCCGCGACCAAGGTCGCGCAGGAGCATCTCGCGCTCGCCTGGGCGATCGCCGGTGCGGGCACGGCGGTGGCGTTGCGCTACCACAACGTGTACGGGCCGGGCATGCCCCGCGACACGCCCTACAGCGGCGTTGCCGCCATCTTCCGCTCCGCCCTCGAGGCCGGCCGGGCACCCCGGGTCTTCGAGGACGGCGCCCAGCGCCGCGACTTCGTCCACGTCACCGACGTCGCCGCGGCCAACGTCCTCGCCGTGACCGCTCCGGTGGACGGGTTCCGGGCCTACAACATCGCCTCCGGCACACCCACCACCGTCGGTGCCATGGCCCGCACGCTCGCCGCCGCCATGGACGGACCCGAGCCCGTCATCACCGGTGACTACCGCGCCGGCGACGTCCGCCACGTGGTCGCTTCCCCGGCCCGCGCCCGTGCTGAGCTGGGCTTCACCGCCCGCGTCGACCTGAGCGACGGGATGCGGGACTTCGCGACCGCGAACCTGCGAAGCTCATGATGTCCGGGCCGCCCAGGCCGGCAGCCAGACCTTCTCGCCGGATGTGTCCACGCGTCTGGAGCTGAGGAAGTCGCGGAGCTTGCCCAGCGCGGGATGCGGGTTGTCGTCGCGCCAGATCAGTGACATCGGGTAGACCGGCGCCGGGTCGCGCACCGGGATGCGCCGCAGGTCGTAGCTGTCCGGCCACAGGTATCGCGTGCGTTCACCGGCCAGCGTCGCCAGCTCCGCGGAGTCGGCGATCTCGGCCAGCAGCACCTCGTTGCCGAAGACCGGCCCGACCCGGTCGATGGTGAGGCCGAACGCGTCGGCGAGTTCGTCGTAGTAGCCGGCCCATTCGGTGCCGGCGGCCATGCCGGGCATCCAGATGCGGTGTGCGGCGAGCTGTGCGGGTGTGACGGCGCGGGCGTTGGCGAGCGCGTGGCGGGGCCCGACGAGGAGCTCGTGATGCTCGTCGATCACCCGGGCGGTCCTGATCGCGCCCGGCAGCCGGCGCGCGGGGACGGTGACGGCGTGGAAGGTGGCGTCGACCGTCCCCGCCTCGACGGCGGCGGTCGCGGCATGGACGTCGGCGTCGAGGGTGACGACATCCAGCTCGATCCGCGGATGCATGCGGTGGAAGTCCTGCAGCAGCACCCCCGGCGCGGTCCGTCGACTGTGGACGTCGACGCGCAGCGCCCGCCGGCCGGGTCGCACCGAGGCGTCGGCGCGCGCTGCCACCCGGAGCAGTTCCCGGGCGTGGGGCAGGAATGCCTGGCCGTCGATCGTGAGCTGGGCGCCGCGAGCCGTGCGGGTGAACAGCCGCACCTCCAGGTCCTTCTCCAGCGCGGCGATGCGCTTCGACGCGGCCTGCTGGGTGATCGACAGCGCGACCGCGGCGTCCTGGAACTGGCCGGCGTCCGCGGCGGCGACGAAGGTACGCACAGCGTCGAGATCCACGGACCGACTCTACGCACACAACGGTTGGTTGTGGCTCGCCACCGGTTCGGTTGTTTGATCCGTGGTCTGCCGGCCTGCTTCGATCACCGCGATCAACGGCGAGTTGTGTGACTTCGGAGGTGATGGGCTTGGCGGCGAGACGATCCCTGGGCCGGCGGTTCGGCTGGTTGTGGGCGGCGTACGCGGTCAGCGCCTACGGCTCCGGGCTGGGGTTCGGTGCCCTGCCGCTGATCGCCGTGCTGGTGTTGGATGCCAGCCCCGCACAGGTGTCGGCCCTGTCCGCGGTGGGCCCGGCGGTGGGCGCGCTGATCGCCGTGCCGCTCGGGCCGTGGGTGGACCTGCACCGCAAGCGGCCGGTGATGATCGCGATGGATCTGGCCCGGTGCTCGGCCATGCTGACGATCCCCGTGGCGTACGCGCTCGGCCGGCTCGGTTTCGTGCAGCTGCTGGTCGTCTCGGCCGTGGTCGCCGCCGCCAAGATCGCCTTCACCGCGGCCGGCGGCGCCTACCTCAAGGCCCTCGTGCGGCCGGATGACCTGCTGGTGGCCAACGCGCGGTTCGAGTCCACGACGTGGAGCTCCATCGCGGTCGGGCCGCCGCTGGGCGGCGCGGCCGTCGGCGTGTTCGGCCCGGTCGTCACCGTCGTCGCCGACGCGCTCAGCTACCTGCTCTCCGCGCTGGGCATCGCGGCGATCCGCGGCCCCGAAGCACACCCGCCGCACACCGGCAGGCGCCGGGTCCGGGCCGGCGAGCTGCTCGACGGCTGGCGGCACCTGCTGAGCCACCCCGGCCTGCGGGCGCTGTACCTCAACCAGCTGCTCGTCAACGGACTGATCATGGCCACCGAGCCGCTGCTGGCCGTGCTGCTGCTCCGCGACCTCGGATTCCCACCCTGGCAGTACGGCCTCGCCTTCGCCGCCCCCTGCGTCGGTGGACTCATCGGCTCGCGCCTGGCGCCGAGGGTCGTGGCCCGGCACGGGCAGCACCGCATCCTGCGCACCGTCGGCACGCTACGGGCGATCTGGCTGATCGGCCTCGCCTTCGTCCAGCCCGGCCTCGCCGGCCTCGCAACGGTGATCGCGGTCGAACTCGCGATGATCATCAGTATGAGCCTGTACAACCCGGTGCTCGCGACCTACCGGCTGGAGCACACACCGCAGGACCGCGTCGCCCGGACACTGGCGGCCTGGTCGATCAGCACCAGCGCGGCCATCGCCGTCCTCAGCGCCCTCGGAGGACTGCTCGCGGAGGCCGCCGGCCCGCGGACCGCCCTCACGGTGGTGGGCCTGCTCATCCTCACCAGCCCGCTGCTGCTGCCCCGCCGGGACCCGGCGCCGGCGACAGCCGGTGTCTAGCTGCCGTGCAGGGCCGCCTGCTTCTTGGCCTCGAACTCGTCCGTGGTCAGGATCCCCGCGGCCTTCAGCTCCGCCAGCTGCTGCAGCAGCGCGAGCCGGTCACCGGACGTGGCCGGACTCGACTTGAGGGCGTCGAACTCGGCCCGGGTCAGCGCACCGATGGTGCGCAGGCGTTGCAGCCGCCTGAGGTCGGCCTCGCCGACGTGCACCGGCACGCTCGCCTGCCGGCGTGGCCGCGAACGTGGATCGCGTGGGTCGCCGTGCCGGGCGACGAGCTGGAGGATCCCGACGGCGCCGAACGCCAGACCGAGAGGGATGAAGACCGCGGCCATGATGTACACGGCGAGCTTCGCGCCGGGGTCCATCGACGTGGTGAGCGCCTTGACGAGCAGGGCGATGCCGCCACCGGCGAACCCGGCGGTCCAGAGGACCTGGCCCGCGCCCGGCTTCACCAGGCCGCCCTCGCTCAGGAACAGCGCCGCCATCCAGATGACCAGGCCGACCGGCAGCAGCAGAATCCACGACACGGTGTCGTCCGGGCACGGACCGGCGATCACGTTCGCGCCGCCCGTCGCGCACGAGCTGAGGTCGAGCAGGTGGTTCAGGCCGGCGCCGAGCAGGAAGATGCCGGTGAAGCCGAGCGCCAGGCTCGACGCCGCACGCATGGTCAGACGCATTCCGCTCTCCCGCGCTCAGTTGCCGCACAGCGTCGCATCGGCGTCGATGCGGGCCTGTCCGGAAACCGACTTACGGCAGCGGCTTCGTGCACAGCACGTCGGGGCACGGCAGGTAGCCCAGCGTCTGCCAGAAGTGGAGCCCGGCCTCATTGTCCGGCATGACGAGCAGGTTCACCCGGGGGCAGCCGAGCGCGGCGAGACGGCGCTCGACCTCCTGGACGAGTCCGGTCGCGATCCCTTGTCGGCGTCGGTCCGGGTGTACCGCGAGGCGCAGGATCCAGCCCCGCCGCCCGTCGTAGGTCCCCATCACGACGCCGGTCACGTCGTCGCCGCTCACCGCCACCAGGAACAGCTCCGGGTCGCGGGTCAGTTTCGCCGCCAGCTCGGCGCGGGGCACCACCTCGCGGCCGGCCGCCGACCACACCGCGACGACAGCGTCGTGGTCCGTCCACTGGAACTGGCGGATCTGCATCACGACTGTGCGTCCCGTCTGCCGGCGTACCGTTGAACCTGCGAGGAGGTGGATCACATGATTGTCACCCAGGATGAGATGCGGGTGGCTGTGCCGCCGATGTCCGCGTATGAGCATCTGGTGCGGTTCAGCGAATACTCGCGGTTCATGTCCGGAGTCCTCGGCGTCACGCCGGTGCACGACACCGCCGCACACCTGGCACTCGACATCGGAGGGCGGCGGGTCGAGGTCGACGCGGTGCTCAACGACGTCGAGCCGGGCCGGTTCGTGCGCTGGGACAGCGACGCGCTGGTGGAGTCGTTCTGGCTGTCAGCGGCCGGCGACCACGCCACCGACGTGGTCGCCGTCGCGGAGCTGGACGACAGCCTGGTGCAGATGTATGAGCGGCAGCCGGACGCCGCGTTGCACGCCCGGCTGCACATGGACCTCAAGGGCTTCAAGCGCTTCTGCGAAGAGTCGGACGCTTAGTAGCGGTAGTGCTCCGGCTTGTACGGGCCTGCCACGTCCACGCCGATGTACTCCGCCTGCTCCTTGCTCAGCTCGGTGAGCCGAACGCCGAGCGCCTCGAGGTGCAGCGCGGCGACCTTCTCGTCGAGGTGCTTCGGCAGGCGGTAGACCTGGCGCTCGTAGGAGTCCGGCTTCGTGAACAGCTCGATCTGCGCGATCGTCTGGTTGGTGAAGCTGTTGGACATCACGAAGCTCGGGTGACCGGTCGCGTTGCCGAGGTTGAGCAGCCGGCCCTCCGACAGCACGATGACCGCGTGGCCGTCGGGGAACGTCCACTCGTGGACCTGCGGCTTGATCTCGTTCTTCACGATGCCGGGGACCCGCTGCAGCCCCGCCATGTCGATCTCGTTGTCGAAGTGACCGACGTTGCCGACGATGGCGTTGTGCTTCATCTTGGCCAGGTCGGCGGCCATGATGATGTCCTTGTTGCCGGTGGTGGTGATGAACAGGTCGGCGGTCTCCACGACGTCGCCGAGCCGGACCACGGGCAGGCCGTGCATCGCGGCCTGCAGCGCGCAGATCGGGTCGATCTCGGTGACGACGACCCGGGCGCCCATGCCGCGCAGCGCTTCCGCGGCGCCCTTGCCGACGTCGCCGTAACCGCAGACGACGGCGAGCTTGCCGGCGAGCATCACGTCCGTGGCGCGGTTGATGCCGTCCAGGAGCGAGTGCCGGATGCCATAGGTGTTGTCGAACTTCGACTTGGTGACCGAGTCGTTCACGTTGATCGCGGGGAACAGCAGCTCACCGGACTCGGCGAGCTTGTAGAGCCGCTTGACGCCGTTGGTGGTCTCCTCCGTTACGCCACGGATGCCGGCGGCAAGCTTGGTGAAGCGCCGGTTGTCCTGTGCGAGGCTGTCGGCGAGGGTACCGAGGACCAGCGCGAACTCCTCGGAGTCGGCGGATGTGGGCTGCGGGACCTGCCCGGCCGCCTCGAACTCCACGCCCTTGTGCACCAGCAGCGTGGCGTCGCCGCCGTCGTCGACGATCATGTTGGGGCCGAGGCCGTCACCGAAGTCGAACAGCTGGTCGGTGCACCACCAGTATTCGGCGAGGGTCTCGCCCTTCCACGCGAACACCGGCGTGCCCTTGGGCTCCTCCTGCGTCCCGTTCGGGCCGACGACGACCGCGGCGGCCGCCTCGTCCTGGGTGGAGAAGATGTTGCAGGAGACCCAGCGGACCTGCGCGCCGAGGGCGACGAGCGTCTCGATGAGCACCGCGGTCTGCACCGTCATGTGCAGGGAGCCGGCGATCCGCGCGCCGCGCAACGGCTGCGCCTCGGCGAACTCGCGCCGCGTCGCCATCAGGCCCGGCATCTCGTGCTCGGCGAGGCGGATCTGGGTGCGGCCGGCCGCCGCGAGGGAGAGATCGGCAACGGCGAACTCGATCCCGTTGCGCGTCTGCAGATACTTGTGCATAGCCTAAGGTCACCTCCTGGTGACAGGAGGCGCCCTTAACGGTCAAGGGTAGTCAGCGACCGAGCGTGGCGAACCCTCGCGGGGCTCGTCGCAGCGCCTCTCGGCCGTGACCGCGGCGTTGCCGCGATTGGTTTCGACGGTACCGCCGCCCTCGCTGCTCTGGCAACCCAGTGTGCGGTAGACGTCACGGAGCAGGTCGCCGACCTCGAAGCGGCCGACGGTGAGGTCCAGCGCGTCGAGCTGGTCGAGGATGGCGTCGGTCCTGATGACGGTGCCGGGCAACGGTTCCACCGGTTTCGGCAGTCGCGGGCCGGCGGTCCAGAACCCTGCCGTTGTGTGTACCTCCGGTGTTTCCGGCGCCTTCGGGGTGATGTGGCTCAACGCTGACACGCGGTGGCTGCGCAGCTGCTCGAGGAGCTCGTCGCGGCCCTTGCCACGCCAGGCGAGGATCTGGAACGGGTCGCTGTCGAACTCCTCCGCCAGGACGTAACAGGCGGCGGTGAGGTGCCGGCAGGGTTTCTGCCAGCCCGGGCAGTCGCAGTCCATGACGAGCTCGGCGAGGCTCTGGGGAAAGAGCGACAGGCCGAACGTCTGCAGGATGCCGTCCAGGTCCTCGGGAAGGTGCCCGGCGAGCAGTTTCGCCGCGTGCCGGGCCTCCTGCGCGAGGGCCCGTTCGATGCGGGACCAGTCGGCGGCGGAGAACGCCCTCGTCGCGATCCGCGACCGGTAGGTGTCGCCGTCCTCGTCGAGCACCAGCGCGGTCACGATGCTGCTGGAGATGGTGAGCGAGCGCACGTTGCCGGCGCGGGCGTAGCGGCGGCCGACGGAAAATGTCGTACCCATCCGCAACGATTCCAGCATGGCGATGAACTGCTGGGACCACCTGGTTTCACTCATCCGTCGCCTCCGGGCGCAGCGTCATCAGGTCCAGGAGGTCGTCGGTGGACAGTCCGGTGAGCCATCCTTCGCCGCTGCCGACGGCGACCCCGGCGAGCGTGCGTTTCTCGGCCATGACGGTGTCGATGCGCTCCTCGATGGTGCCGACGCAGACGAAGGTGTGCACCTGCACGTCCCGGCGCTGCCCGATGCGGAAGGCGCGGTCGGTGGCCTGCTGTTCGGTGGCCGGGTTCCACCAGCGGTCGACGTGCACGACGTGGTTGGCGGCGGTGAGGTTGAGCCCGGTCCCGCCGGCCTTCAGCGACAGCAGCAGCACCCCCGGGCCCGTCCCGGCCTGGAAGCGTTGCACCATCGCGTCGCGGGCGCCCTTCGCGGTGCCGCCGTGCAGGAATTCGACCCCGGTCCCGAGCCGCGCGGCGAGGTAGGGCGTCAGCATGTGGCCGAATTTGGCGAACTGGGTGAAGACCAGCGCCCGGTCCCCGGCGTCGAGGGCGGTCGCGAGGATCTCCTCGAGGCGGGCCAGCTTCCCCGACCGTCCCGGCAGGGGAGTGCCGTCGCCCATCAGGTGCGCCGGGTGGTTGCACACCTGCTTGAGTTTGGTCATCGCCGACAGCACCAGGCCCTTGCGCTGGTCACCGGCGCGCCCCTCGCGCAGCTTGACGAAGAGCTCGTCGACGACCGCCTTGTAGAGCGTGGCCTGCTCCAGGGTCAGGTTGCACCACTGCCGGCGTTCGAACTTGTCGGGCAGGTCGGCGATGACGGCCCGGTCCGTCTTCACCCGCCGCAGCAGGAAGGGCCGGGTGACCCGGCGCAGCCGGGCGGCCGCGTCGGCGTCGGCGTAGCGCTCGACCGGCACCGAGTAGCGGGCCCGGAAGATGCTGGCCGGCCCGAGGATGCCGGGGTTGAGGAAGTCGGCGATCGACCACAGCTCCGTGAGGCGGTTCTCCACCGGCGTCCCCGTCAGCGCGACCCGGTGCCGCGCCGGGATCTCCCGCACCGCCCTGGCCGCGGCGCTGGTGCTGTTCTTCACGTGCTGCGCCTCGTCGAGCACGATGCGGTCCCAGTCCTTCGCCGCGAGCCGCTGCACGTCACGGGTCGCCACCTGATAGGTGGTGAGGACCAGGTCCACGTCGTCACGCAGCGCCCGCTCGGTGCCGTGATGCACCGCGACCCGCAGCCCCGGCGTGAAGCGTTCGATCTCGCGCCGCCAGTTTCCCAGCACCGACAGCGGGCACACGACCAGCGTCGGCGGCCGCGGCCCGCGCTCCCGCAGCAGCGCCTCCAGCGCGAGCACCTGCACCGTCTTGCCCAGCCCCATGTCGTCGGCGAGCAGCGCGCCGACCCCGAGCCCGTCGAGGAAGGCCAGCCACGACAGCCCCTTGCGCTGGTAGGGCCGCAGCGTCGTGGCGAGGGACGCGGGCGGGTCGAGCAGTTCGAGGCGTTCCACGGCCCGGCCGGTCAGCAGGTCCGCGAGCCAGCCGGTGCCGTCCACGCCGGTGACCGGCAGCGGCAGGTCACCCTCCGGCGCGAGCCGCACCAGCCGCATCGCCTCACCGGCCGACATGTGCCCCTGCCCGCCGCGGGCGAGGAAGGCCAGGCCGGCCCGCAGCCGGTCCCGGTCCAGGTGCACCCAGCGCCCACGCAGGCGCACCAGCGGCACCTTCGCCCGGGCCAGCTCCTGCAGGTCCGCCTCGCTCAGGAACTCGTCACCGATGGCGAGCCCCCACCGGTAGCGCACGATCGCGTCCCGGTTCGCCGTCGTGTCCCGCAGCACCGGGCTGGCCGGCTGCGCGGTGTGCGTCGTCAGCGTCAGCCCCAGATCCTGCCGCCGCTGCCACTGCGCCGGCAGCAGCACCCCGAAGCCCGCGTCGTGCAGCATCCCCGCGTGCCGCAGGAAGCCGTATGCGCCGATCGTGTCCAGCCGCAGCCGCTCGGGCCGCGCCTGGTGCAGCGCCTCGTCCAGCTCAGGCCAAAGCCGGCTGGCCCGGCCCAGGTCCTCCAGCAACACGTCCTGCGGGTAGTCGACCCACCGGAAGAGCGGCGACGACGCGTCCAGCCACACGTCGTGCGCCGGCACGAGCAACCCAGGCTCGGCAACCGGCTGCAACAGAAACTCCAGCAACCACCCCGACACATCCCGCCCGTCATCCACCCGCACCGCACCCTGCCCCTGCACGGCTGCATGGCCGTGCACCGCGCCGTGCCCGTGCACCGCGCCGTGCCCGTGCACCGCGCCGTGCCCGCCGCTGTCGGTGTCGACGGCGTCGTCGAACTCCTCGACAAAGGTCAGCCGGAAGCACAACCGCACCGCCGCGGGCCGCCCACTCGCCGCCCACCGCCGCACAGCATCACGCACCCGCCGCACATCTGTGCTCTCCCGCACCGCCCGCCCAACGCCCTCACCCCGCCCGCGGACCCCGCCGTTCTCCCCACGGACGCCGCTGTCCTGCTCACGGACGCCGCTGTCCTGCTCACGGACGCCGCTGTCCTGCTCACGGACTCCGCCGGCCTGTTCGCGGATGTCGCTGTTCTGCCCGTCGGCCGTGCTGTCGTGTTCGCGGACGCCGCTCTGCCCGCCGACAGTGCCGTTCTGCCCGCCAACCCCGCCGTCCTGTCCGCGGACGTCGCTGTTCTGCCCATCGACCGTGCTGTCCTGTTCGGCGACACCGCTCTGCCCACCGGCCTTGCCGTTCTGCCCGCCGACCCCGCTGTCCTGTGCGCGGATGCCGTTCTGGCCGTCGGCCGTGCTGTCCTGCGCGCGGACTCCGCTGTCATGTTCGCGGACGTCGCTGTTCTGCCCGTCGACCATGCCGTCCTGTTCGCGGGCCCCGCTGTCGTGTTCGCGGACACCGCTCTGCCCGGCGACCTTGCCGTTCTGCCCGCCAACCCCGCCGTCCTGTGCGCGGATGCCGTTCTGGCCGTCGGCCGTGCTGTCCAGCGCGCGGACTCCGCCGTCCTGTTCGCGGACGTCGCTGTTCTGCCCGTCGACCGTGCTGTCGTGTTCGCGGACGCCGTTCCTGCCGTCGACCGTGCTGTCCTGCGAGTGGAGGCCGCCGTTCTGCCTGCGGACCCCGCTGTCTTGTCCTGGGACGCCGCCGTTCTGCGCGTCGACATTGCCGTTCTGGCTCGCCCGCGCCACCTCGCCCACACGGTCGCCTTGCCCGCGAGCGCTGTCACCCTGCCCGCGCGCATCATCGCCCCGCCCGAAGTTGCGGTCCAGCCGACTGGGCCCTTCTCCGGCCTCCTCGCCGGGCACCATTCCGGCCTGCCCGCGGGGGGCTTCGCTGGTCTGGCCGCCGGCGCGGCCGTCCCCGCGGACGGCGCTGCGGTGCTGGCCGTCGGGTCTGTCGGCTGGTGGAGGGTTTGGGCGTTCGCGGAGCGTCGCGTCGGGGGCGGTGAGCGCCGTGAGCCAGGCGCGGACGGTGCTGTCCTGCCGGACCTGGCCATCGCTGACGATCGGCCGGTTGCCGAGGGCGGCCCGCACGAGCGCGTCGACCTGGAAGTCCAGCGCCGCTCGGACTGCCTGCTCGGCGGTCCAGTCACCGGCGGCGCAGGCGACTCCCGGCATGGCGCGCCACAACGCCTCGAAGGTGACGGCGTCGTCACCCCAGACCACGGGGCGCCAGCGGGCCTCGATCGGGTGGTCGAGCAGGTCGGGCAGGACCCGGCCGCGCTGGACCAGGTCGGTGGCGAAGGTCACCAGATCTGTCAGCGTGCCGATCGAAGCACCTGGCCGGACGTCCTCCACCGGCGCCCGGCCCGGGTCGAGGGCGTCGAGCTCCGCGACCGGCAGGGGCTCGAGGTCGACGCCGGCCGCAACGTGCACCACGGGGACCGTCCATAGCATCGTCCGAGCGGTGTCCGCCGGGGCACCGGCGGACAGGTCCGGCGATGGGGCAGGGCGGGAGCCGACCGTCGGCAGCGCCAAGTCGGCGGTGCCGACGTCGCCGGCCAGCGGTGGCAGCGTTGCGAACGGGTGCGGGACCGCCCGCCGCGGGCGGCGCTGGAAACCTGGGGCGGGGCCGGGGGGTGTCTCGGCCCAGCAGCCCAGCTGGCCTCCCGCGGTGATGACCCCGTGCACGACGTTCACCTGCAGACCCTACTGCGGGTTGCGCCCATGACCGCGGACGCCGCCCACAGCAGTGGCGCAACGTCCGGCGTCGAGATCCGACGAAGGCGAAGATTCACGCCTGCCGAGCACGTGGCGATCGGCAGCACGCAAAGGTGCGAGCAGTCAGGTGTCGCGGCGCCGGGTCAGGACGAGATCGGCGTAGTCGTCGCCGGCGACGCCCTCGTTGACCCACCGCTCGGGGGTGGCACCCGTCAGCCGCTCCGCCAGTTCGATCGCGGCGAGCGGGTCGGCGGCCCTGCCGAGTTCGGTGCCCTCGCCGACGTACTGCTCTTCCTCCGCGCAGAGGGGCGGCAGGTTCGGCAGGTCCCGGAAGTCGTCGTCGATGTCCATGGCGGTGTGCACCGCGACCCGGAACAGTCCGTCAGCAGGGCCCACGGACACCCACCGGATCCCGGCCACCCCGGCGACGTCGACCGGGCCCAGGAACTGCTCGATAGCTTTGTCCCGCCGTAACGCCCCGAGTGTGAACGCACGCGTCAGATACCGCACCGCTGCACCGTAGAACATCGCCCGCCGGCTGCGAAGAGTCGGCGAAGTTCCACGATCGTGGATGGCGGGAGGGGGCGCGGTCCGGTTAGGTGGACGGATGGCGGAGCGGGGGCACGCGGAGCGCGGTGGTCGTCGGGTGGGGCTTGGTCGGCGGTTCAACCGGCTGTGGGCGGCGTCGGCCGCGGGGAACCTCGGGGACGGGGTCTACCGGGTGGCCATTGCGCTGCTCGCTGCGCGGCTGACCAGCGATCCGGTGGCGTTCTCGGCGCTGGCGGCGCTCGGGTTCCTGCCGTGGCTGGTGCTGGGGTTGCCGTCCGGGGTCCTGGTCGACCGGCACGACCGGCGGCGGCTGGCGCTCGTCGTCGGCGCGATGCGCACCGGGGTCCTCGCGGTGCTGCTCGCGGCGGTTGCGGTGGATCGGGCGTCGTTGTGGCTGCTGTACGTCGTGGTCCTGGTGCTCGGCGCGGGCGAGACCGTGTACGACAACGCCGTCGGCTCGATGGTGCCGGCGGTGGTCGGCGACCGGGAACGGTTGGAGACGGCGAACGGGCGGCTGCAGGGCGCGGGGTTGCTGGCGCACGACTTCGTCGCGCCGCCGCTGGCCAGTGCGGTGTTCGCGATGGCGGCGGGGGCCGCGTTCGGGATCAACGTCGCCTGCTTCGCGCTGGCGGCGCTGCTGATGCTGGCGTTGCCCGGCACGTACCGGGCGCAGGTGGACCAGCCGACGCGGATGACGCAGGCGATGGGGCAGGCGGTGCGGTTCGTGCGCGGTGACCTGTTGCACCGGGCGATGCTGTCGGTGGTCGTGGTGCTCGGCTTCGCCAATGCGATGGCGATGGCGCTGGTGGTGCTGTGGACGCGGGAGGTCCTCGGCATTCCGGAGGCGGCGTTCGGGCTGTTCCTGCTGACCGCCGCGGTCGGCGCGCTCGCCGGCAGCCAGACGGCGGCGTGGGTCGCGGCGAGGACCGGTCGCGGGCGCGCGATGGCGTTGTCGGCGGTCGTCACCGGCCTCGGCATGCTGCTCGCCGCGGCCACCCGCTCGCCGTACGTGGCGGCCGTCGGCTGGGCGCTGACGGGCTGGGCGATCCTGGTGTGGAACGTCGTCTACGGCTCGCTGCGGCAGCGGCTGACGCCGGACGCGCTGCTGGGCCGGACCATCGGCATCTACCGGGTGGTCGCCTGGGGCGTGATGCCGCTCGGCGCGATCGCCGGCGGGGTGCTCGCGGACGCCGGTGACCTGCGCACCCCGATCCTCGTGGCGGCGCTGCTCACGCTCGCCGCCGGCGGGTACGCCGCGCTCCGCCTGACCAACACCCGCGTCGACACCGCGATCACCAAGGCGGACGCCGAAATGAAAAACACAACAGACGGAGCGGAAGCGGCAGAAACGACGGGAGACGCGGTCAGTGGTGGTCGCGGCGCAGCGTGATCTGGAAGGTGCGGGCGGGCGGGGCCGGTTCGCCGCTGAACGCGGCGAGCAGCGTGCACGACAGCGGCGCCGCCGGGGCGGTGATCTGATGCGCGGTCACGTGCGCGGAGTCCCAGTGGATGCGGGGCAGGTCGCGCGACGGGCCGAAGCAGGCGTCCAGCTCCGCCCGGGTGAGGGCCGCCTCGGTGAAGGAGATGACGACGGCGGACAGGCCCGCGCGGTCGTTCATCGACAGTTCGAGCCGGGCGGTGCCGGGCGGGCTCGGCTGCACGAACAGCCGGCCGAAGTCGTCCTGCGTCGGCGCCGGCAGCCCGAGCAGCGCAGCGACCTCGGCGGGGTGTTCGGTGGTGACCCCGCAGATGCGCCGCGCCCAGGTCCACAGCAGGTCGGTGGTGATCGGGCGGGCGATCAGGTCGAGCAGGTGCGCCGGGGCGGGCGGGCGGCGCCAGACGGTCGGCCAGTCGTCGAGGTCGACGAGTTCTGCCCCGTCGACGATGAGGGTGTACAGCGGCTCCGCCGGGAAGTCGTTGACCCGCACGGTGAGGGTGCGCCCGTCGACCTCGGCGTGGTAGGGGAACTCGCCGTCGCCCGAGTGCTCCCACCGGATGGGCGTGGCGGTCAGGTCGCTCATGACACGATCCTCAGGGGCCGGAAGCAGGCGATGGACAGGCAAAGCGGACCCGGACAGCGTATGGGGTGTCCGCAAGCCCACACTTGAGCGCCGTCACAACTGCCACCGCTGCGGGTCCGCAAACGCTAGCGTCGCTGGTGCAATGCGCAGACATGTCATGTGGGCGATCGGGCTCACCGCGTACATCATCGCCGTGTTCCACCGGTCCTCCCTCGGGGTCGCCGGGGTAGCCGCGGCGGATCGCTTCGGGGTCGGCACGTCGCTGCTGGCCCTGCTGTCCGTGGCGCAGCTCGCCGTCTACGCGGGCATGCAGATCCCGGTCGGGGTGCTGCTGGACCGGTTCGGGTCGCGGCGCATGCTGGTCGTCGGCGGGCTGCTCATGGTCGCCGGGCAGCTGCTGTTCGCCTACGCCGGGGACATCGGCCCCGCGATCGCGGCCCGGGTGCTCATCGGTGTCGGCGACGCGATGACGTTCATCAGCGTGCTGCGGGTCGTGGCGATGTGGTATCCGCCGCGCCGTAACCCGCTGATGGTGCAGCTCACCGGCATGGTCGGGCAGCTCGGTGCGCTGTCGTCGGCGGTGCCGCTCGTGGTGCTGCTGCGCGACGCGGGGTGGACGGCGACGTTCCTGGGCGCGGCCGTGCTCGGCGCCGCCGCGGTCGCCCTGGTCGCGCTGACCCTGAAGGACGCACCGGCACAGGAGCAGGGCAAAGCGGATAAAACGCCGAAGGCGTTGAAGCTGTCGTGGGAGCATCCCGGCACCCGGCTCGGGCTGTGGACGCACTTCGTCGCGCAGTTCTCCGGCAGCGTGTTCGCGCTGCTGTGGGGGTTCCCGTTCCTGACGCAGGGGGAGGGCCTCGCCCCGGCGACCGCCGCGCTGCTGCTGTCGCTGCTGACGGTCGGCGGCATCGTCCTCGGCCCGGTCATCGGGCACTTCTGCGGGCGGCTGCCGTACCATCGCTCGACCCTGGTCCTCGGCATCGTGGCCGGCTCGGCCGCCGCGTGGGCCGTGGTGCTGCTGTGGCCCGGCCGGGCGCCGCTCGCGGTGCTGACCGGGCTGGTGCTGGTCCTCGCCGTGAACGGACCCGGTTCGATGATCGGGTTCGACTACGCGCGGTCGTTCAACCCCGCGGGGCGGCTCGGCGGCGCGACCGGCATCGTCAACGTCGGCGGGTTCGCCGCGTCGATCGTGTTGATCGTCGGCATCGGCGTGCTGCTGGACCTGCAGACCCCGGCCGGCGCCGCGCACCCGACGCTCGGGGCGTACAAGTGGGCGTTCGCCGTCCAGTACGTGCTGTGGGGCGTCGGCGCGGCGCAGGTGTGGCGCTACCGGCGCACCACCCGCCGCATCATGCCGCCGGAGCACCTCGCCGCGATGCGCCGCGGCGAGGCACTGCCCGTCACGCCTTAGCCAGGGTCCGCCACAGGAACTCGAAGGTCAGCGCCCACTTGAACGCCAGCTGCGCGTTGTCGGCGGCGCCGCCGTGGCCGCCCTCGATGTTCTCGTAGTAGGCGACGTCGTGGCCGTGCTCGCGCAGCCGGGCGACCATCTTGCGGGCGTGCCCGGGGTGCACCCGGTCGTCCCGGGTCGACGTGGTGATGAGCGTCGGCGGGTACGGCACGCCCTGCCGCACGTTCTGATACGGGGAGAACAGGCTCAGGTACGCCCAGTCGTCGGCGACGTCCGGGTCGCCGTACTCCGCCATCCACGACGCCCCGGCCAGCAGCAGGTGGTAGCGGCGCATGTCCAGCAGCGGCACCGCGCACACGATCGCGCCGAACAGGTCCGGGTAGCGGGTCAGCATGACCCCCATGAGCAGCCCGCCGTTGGAGCCGCCCTCGATGCCGAGCTGGGCGCGGGTGGTGATGCCACGCTCGACGAGGTCCGCGGCGACCGCGGCGAAGTCCTCGTAGGCGCGCGGCCGCTTCTCCCGCAGCGCCGAGCGGTGCCACTGCGGGCCGTATTCGCCGCCGCCGCGGATGTTCGCCACCACGTACGTGCCGCCGCGCGCGAGCCAGCCGCGGCCGATGATCGAGTTGTAGGACGGGACCCGCGACACCTCGAAGCCGCCGTAGCCGCTCAGCAGCGTCGGCCCGGGTCCCGCCGAAGGGTCGCCGACCACGAAGTACGGCACCTGCGTACCGTCGGCGGACGTGGCGAAGAACTGCCTGGTGGTGATCCCGTCGGTCGGGAAGTAGGACGGGCCCTGCTTGAGCACCACCGGCGGGTCGCCGCCGAGGACGCCGTGGCGCAGGGTCGGCGGCAGTGTGAAGCCGCTGGACAGCAGCAGGAACTGCTCGTCGGCGTCGGCGTTGGTGTCCCACACGTCGGTCTGGCCCAGCTCGAGGCCGCCCAGCACGGTGCGCTCCCAGTGCCCGTCCACGAACGACAGCAGCTCCAGCCGGCTCTGCACGTCGGCGAGCAGGACCAGGATCAGCCCGTCGTGGGTCCAGTCGCTGTAGGACAGCGACGTGTGCGGGTCGGGCGTGAACAGGGTCGTCAGGTCCCGGCTGCCGGCGAGGAACGCGGCGAGGTCGACGATGAGCAGCGACCCGGCCGGGTGGGTGGCGCCGCCGACGGCCCAGTCGGTGCGGACCCGGATGAGCAGCCAGTCGCGGTGCAGGTCGACGCCGGCGTCGTCGGGCACGTCCAGCTTCGTCAGCTCGCCGTCGACGAGCAGGTGCCGCTCGGCGTGGAAGAAGTCCAGCGACCGGCGGATCAGGGCCCGTTCACCCTCGGCGGACGGGTCGCTGGACGCGCGGACGGACACGTCCTCGGCGGTGCCCTCGAACACCAGCGGCGCCTCCAGCACGGGGGTGCCGCGCCGCCACCGCCGGACCTGCCGCGGGTAGCCCGACGACGTCATCGCGTCCGGCCCGGTGTCGGTTCCGACGAAGATCTCGTCGATCGAGATCCAGCTCACGTCGCTCTTCGCCTCGGGCAGGGTGAAGCCGCCGTCCACGAACTCCTTGCGGTCCAGGTCGAACTCGCGGACCACGGCCGCGTCGGCGCCGCCGCGGGACAGCGACAGCAGCGCCCGGTGGTCGCCGGCGAGCGGCCCGCGGCGCAGGTAGGTGACGCCCTGCCAGACCCAGTTCTCGTCCTCGGCGGCGGCGAGGGCGTCGAGGTCCAGGACCGTCTCCCAGGCGGGGTCGTCCGCGCGGTAGTCCGCAAGGGTGGTGCGCCGCCACAGGCCGCGGGGGTGGTCGGCGTCCTTCCACAGGTTGTAGACCCGTTCCCCGTGCCAGGCGATCATCGGGATGCGGTCGTCGGCGTCCAGCACGGCGCGGATCTCGTCGCGCAGCTCGGCGAAGCGGGCCTCGCCGGCGAACGTGGCGACGGTCTCGGCGTTGCGGTCACGGACCCAGGCCATCGCGTCGGCGCCGTCCACCTCCTCCAGCCAGAGGTGGGCGTCCTCAGCGGTGATCGTGTCGGTCATCGGTTCAGTCTGACGGAACGGCGGCGGGCAGTGCCACGCGGACCGCCTGGTTGCCGGCCCAGGTATCGGCGAACGTGGCCGGGTCGACCGCCCTGCCCCACAGCCAGCCCTGCGCGAGTGGTACACCCAGCGCGATGAGCACGTCACGCTGCGCCGGGGTTTCCACGCCCTCGGCGACGACCGCGAGGTGCAGGGCGCTGCTCATCGCGACCACGGCCCGGACGATCTCTTCGTCCTCCGCGCTGGTGCCGAGGCCGTTGACGAACGACCGGTCGATCTTCACCCCCGTGACGGGATGGCGGCGCAGGTACCCCAGCGCGGAGAACCCGGTGCCGAAGTCGTCGACGGCGATCCGCACGCCGAGGGCGCGCAGCTCCACGAGGACCCGTTCGGTGAGGTCGCTGCCGTCGACCATGACCGACTCGGTGATCTCCAGGACCAGGTTGGCGGCGGGTACGCCCGCCTGGCGCAGCGTGCCGGCGAGCCGCTCCGCGAACGCCGGGTCGCCGAGCTGCCGCGGCGAGACGTTGACCGACATCCAGAAGTCGTCGTCGACCACGCCGTCGGCGCGCCACCTGGCCAGCTGCGACACGGACTCGCGCAGCACCCAGGCGCCCAGCGCGGAGATGAGGTTGGAGTCCTCGGCGACCGCGATGAACATGTTGGGCCCGATCCAGCCGCGGACCGGGTGCTGCCACCGGCACAGCGCCTCGGCGCCGGCGGGCCGGCCGGTGATCATGGTGACGATCGGCTGGTAGGCGATGCTGAGCTGCTCGTGCGCGACGGCGGCGCGCAGCGCGACCTCGATCTCGACCCGCTCCCGGACCGCGTCGCGCATCGAGGCGTCGAAGACCGTCCAGCGGTTGCGGCCGGACTCCTTCGCCCGGTACATGGCGGTGTCGGCGTCGCGCATGAGCGCGTCGGCCTGGTCGGCGCGCGCACCCTTCGGCGACTGCACGATGCCCATCGACGCGCCGATCACGACGTCCGCGGTGGCGCCCTCGGCGGTGACCACGACCAGCGGCCGCTCGACGCACTCCATGATCCGCCGGGCGTTGGCCATCGCCTCCGGCTCGGTGCAGCGCTGCACGACGACGAACTCGTCGCCGCCGACCCGGGCGATCGTCGCCGCGGGCGGCAGGGCGTGCCGCAGCCGGGTGCCGACGTCGATGATGAGCTGGTCCCCGGCCGTGTGCCCCCACGAGTCGTTGACCAGCTTGAACCCGTCGAGGTCGAGGTAGAACATCCACACGTTCGCGCCCCGCTCCGGGCGGTCGTCGCCGAGCAGCCGCTCGACCATGATGCTCAGCATCCGCCGGTTGGGCAGGCCGGTGAGCGGGTCGTGGGTGGCCTGGTGCTCGAAGCGGCGCTGCGCGGCGGCGTGGCTCTGCACCGCGTCGGAGGCCCGCACCAGCAGCAGCGCGACGATCGCGGCGCCACCGAGGCCCAGCGCCCAACGCTTCACCGGCGTCTCGGCGCCCAGCGTGACGGTGAGCACGAACGGCATCGCCACCGCCGGCCCGATGAGCAGCATCCGGGGCAGCGACCACGCCTGGATCGGCAGCGGGGTGGCCCGCGCGAGGGCCTTGGCGGTCGGGTGCAGCGCGGCGGCGCCGCCGAGCGTGAACGCCAGCAGGAACGGCAGCGCCATCAGCCGCGGCCCGGTCACGTCGCCGTTGCGCCCGATGATCGCGTAGCCGAGGTCGCCGCAGAACACCAGGACCATCATGGAGCCCATCAGCATGAACGACGGCTGCCGGACGGCCGTGGTGAACGCCAGGTTGGCCACCAGCAGGACAGTGACCGTGTCCAGCAGCGGATACAGCCCGGCGATCAGGGTCACGATGAGCGGCCGGCCGGGGATCGACGCGGTCGGCAGCACGAACAGCAGCGTCGAGGCGAGCGCCGCGCCGATGCACACGATGAGCCCGTCGAGCAGCGCGTGCCGGTCCATGCCCCACCGGCTCTGGAACGTGACCAGCGAGGCGATGAAGAACCCGAAGCCGCACACGGTGAACGCGTCGCCGATCTGCGCGATCGGCGCCGGCTGCTCGACCAGCATGGCCCGCACGATGATCCCGACGAGGAAGAACGACGCGGCCGCCGTCATCAGCCGCCACGGCCGGCGCGGCCACACGCCGTGCAGGCGCGGCCCGAACGCCCAGGCCAGCACGCACACGCCGCCGATCACCGCCGATGCCAGGTCGGCCGCGACATTCACGGCGAACAGGACGGTGCAGATGGTGCCGAGCGCGAGGAACGCCAGCCAGAGCCGGTCGCGGCGCAGGCTCACCCGGCCACCTCCCAGCCTTCTCGTCGTGCGCATCCTATCGGCGGCACCGAGTGCTGGTTGAGGTCTTTGCGGCCGGGCGCGCCGCGCCGGACGGCCCGCACCGCGTCGGCCGTCCGGCGCGGCGCCGGGGTCAGGACAGGTCGCGCAGGGCGTCCTCGATGCCGCGGTGGAACGTCGGGTACGCGTAGATCATGTGGCGCAGCGTCTCGACCGGGACCTCGGCGTGCACCGCGACCGCGAGGGCGGACAGGACCTCGCCGCCGACCGGGCCGGCGGAGGTGGCGCCGACGAGGATGCCGCGGTCGGCGTCCTCGACGAGCTTGATGAAGCCCTCGTTGCCGGCCTTGTGGATCCAGCCGCGGGACGAGGCCGGGACCTGCCCGGTGCCGACCCGCACCCGCAGGCCGTTCGCGCGGGCCTGGGCCTCGGTCAGGCCGACGGCGCCGATCTCCGGGTCGGTGAACGTCACCCGCGGCGTCGCCCGGTAGTCCGCCGGCGGGCCGTCCTGGCCGAGGATGTCGCGCACGGCGATGCCCGCCTGGTACATCGCCATGTGCGTGAACGCGCCGTGGCCGGTCACGTCCCCGACGGCCCAGACCCGCTCGCCGGCGCGCATGCGGTCGTCGACGGTGATGGCGCGGGCCGCCGGGTCGAGGCCGAGCCGGTCGATGCCGAGCTTGGACAGGTCGACCTTGCGGCCGGTGGCGACGAGGAGCTTCTCGGCGGTGACCGTTTCGCCGTCGGACAGGGTCACCGTGAATCCGGCCGCGTCGTGGCGTACCGACGACGCCTTGACCCCGACGTGCACGGTGACGCCGTCGCGGGTCAGCGCGTCGCGGGCCAGGTCCGAGGACTCGGGCTCCTCGAGGGCGACGAGCCGGTCGAGGGCCTCCACGACGGTGACCGTCACGCCGAAGCGCGCGAAGACCTGGGCGAGCTCGACGCCGATCGCGCCGCCGCCGAGCACGATCAGGGAAGCGGGCAGGGTCTCGGCCTCGATCGCCTCGCGGTTGGTCCACAGCGGTGTGCCGGCGAGGCCGTCGATCGGGGGGACCGCCGGCTCGGTGCCGGTGCCCAGGACGATCCCGCGGGTCGCCCGGAAGACCCGGTCACCGGCGGTGACCTCGTCCGCGCCGGTGATCGTGGCCCAGCCGCGGACGAACGTGACGCCCTTGCCGACCAGCCGGTCGACGGCGACCTTGTCGTTCCACGAGTCGGTGGCCTCCTCGCGGATGCGCCGGGCGACCGGGGCCCAGTCGGCGCGCACGTCGGCGGCGCCGGCCAGCTGCGGCACGCGCCTGGCCTCGGCGAGCGCGTTGCCCGCCCGGATCATCATCTTGCTCGGCACGCAGCCCCAGTAAGGGCACTCACCACCGACGAGCCTTCCCTCGATGCCGACCACGCTCAGGCCCGCCTGGGCGAGGCGCCCGGCGACCTCCTCGCCGCCGACACCCAGCCCGACCACCACAACGTCCACGGTTTCCGCCATGGCGCAACCCTATGGCCTGCCGGCGCCCGTAAGAGTTACAGACCGCGAACGTGCCCGCGCCGCGACCGTCGTGCCGCGAACACCGACCGCGACCGCCGGGCGGCGCCTCGGCTACCGGTCGCCTCGGCTACCGGCGGCTACTGGTCGCGGCGGCGGGACGCGCGGACGCCGAGGAAGCCCAGGACGCCGACCGCAGTGCCGAGGGCCAGCGACACGGTTATCAGCCCGACGTGGATCCAGAAGAACGCCGAACCGTGCGCAACCGTCCACGACCGGTCGTCGTCCCAGATCGCCAGCAGGAACCGCGGCCAGATCAGCCAGCTCCACACCGCGACCGCGATCAGCAGCAAAGACCAGCGCCGGGACAACACCACCGCCGCAGTATGCCAGCGCCCCGTGTCAGACGATCGGGGTGACCGCCGGCAGGGGGGATTACAGCAGGTCAGAAAGCCTGTCGGGTGTTCGGCGCATTCTGGTCACCGGGCCGTGACTTTCGGTGAACGACACCGGATCGTGGTGATTCGAACGCACGGAGTGAGTGTGTTCGTGCTCCATGGATGGGGAGATGCGGATGATGAAGCCGATGACGGGCCGTCGTCGATTGCGCGCTGGCGCGTCGGGACTGGTCGCCGTCGCGACGTCGCTGGGGTTGCTCGCGTTCGGTGGCGCTGCCGCCGCCGTGACCAGCCCCGAGCCCACCGGCGGCAACGGCCGCCTCGGTGGCGGCTGGTCTGCCGACGAATGGCCGGCGGGTGCCGGCACCACGCTCAAGAGCGTGCGCTCGATCATCAAGGCGGACAGTGGCGCCGCGGCGTCGCTGACCGGCCAGGGGGTCGGGATCGCGCTGATCGACACCGGGGTCGCCCCGGTGGCCGGACTGCCGGCCGCGCAGCTCGTCAACGGCCCGGACCTGTCGTTCGAGTCGCAGTCCGGGCAGTTGCGCTACCTGGACACGTTCGGCCACGGCACGCACATGGCCGGCATCATGGTCGGCAACGACGCCGCGACCGGCACGATCGGGCTGGCACCCAAGGCGAAGGTGACCTCCGTCAAGGTCGGCACCGCCACCGGCGCCAACGACGTGTCCCAGATGATCGCCGCGATCGACTGGGTGGTGCAGAACCGCAACCACGACCCTTCGAGCCCGATCCGGGTGCTGAACCTGTCCTACGGTTCGAGCGGCATGTCGGCCTCCACGGTCGACCCGCTGATGTTCGCCGTCGAGCAGGCGTGGCAGGCCGGCATCGTGGTCGTCGTCGCCGCGGGTAACGACGGCAACACCACCACCGCGCTCACCAACCCGGCGATGGACCCGTTCGTCGTCGCCGTCGGCGCGTCGACCACCAACAACACCGTCGCGATGACCGACGACGACCTGGCCTCCTACACCAACAACTCCAACGCGGCCCGCAAGGTCGACCTGCTGGCACCCGGCACGTCGATCGTGTCGCTGCGCGACCCGGGCTCCAACGTCGACCAGCAGTACCCGACGGCCCGCGTCGGCGACACCGGCTTCAAGGGCAGCGGCACCTCGCAGGCCGCGGCCGTCACCGCCTCGGCAGCGGCGCTGCTGCTGCAGCAGCGGCCGTCGCTGACCCCCGACCAGGTCAAGAAGCTCCTGGTCTCCGGCGCGACGGCGCTGACCACCGGCACCGCCGGGCAGAAGGGCATGAAGGAGCTCAACGTCGCGGCGACCATCGCCCTGGCCACCCCGACGACCACGCAGACCGCCACGAAGGGCACCGGCACCGGCTCGGTGGAAACCGCTCGCGGCGGCAACCACCTGTCGTTCAACGGGATCGAGCTCAGCGGCGAGCAGTCCATCTTCGGCCCGTTCAACGGCGCCGCGTGGGCCAGCCTCGCCGCGCAGAAGACCAGCTGGAACGGCGGCATGTGGATGGGCTACCGGATGGCCGGGGACACCTGGACCGGCGCCGGCGGCACGGGCGGCACGGGACAGATCACCGGCTACGCCGGCAAGTGCGTCGACGTGCAGAACCGGCAGAACATCAACGGCACGCCGATCCAGCTGTACGACTGCAACAACACCCCGGCGCAGTACTGGGTGCTCGCCGCGGACGGCAGCGCGCAGGCCCTGGGTAAGTGCCTGGACGTCACGGCCGCCGGCACCGCCAACGGCACCAAGGTCCAGCTCTTCGACTGCAACGGCACGCCGGCCCAGCAGTGGCGGGTCAACACCGCCCGCCAGCTGGTGAACGTCAACGCGAGCAAGTGCCTCGACGTGGACGGCTGGAACACCGCGAACGGCACCGCGCTGCAGATCTGGGACTGCCTCGACCAGGACAACCAGCGCTGGGTCCCGCCGTCGACGTCGCGGACCTGGGCCGCCGCCTCGTGGCAGGGCACCCCGTGGACCGGCACCGGCTCGTGGAGCGACCCGGAGTGGTCCGAGCAGTACTGGACCGGCCACTACTGGTCCGGCCACTACTGGAGCGGTCACTACTGGTCCGCCGACGACTGGTCGACGTCCAGCTGGTCGTAACGCTTTCCCCGGCACCGCACAAGGCGGGGCGCTCTCACCCACGAGGGCGCCCCGCCGCCGTTCCTGGACGCAATTCCGGGATGATCTGTCGGACTCTGGCACCTAGAGGTTTTCGAGTCTGCCGCGGTCGATGTAAACCTGCGCCCATCGGGCGATCCGCGCCCTGTACCGGTCGATCAGTGCGGGGCCGAGTTGGCTGACCGACTCCTCGAGCAACGCGTCGTGGGTGAAGACGTAGACGCGATGTGAAGATGCGGCGCCATGGTCGGTACGAGGCACAACCGTCCTGCCGAAGTCTCCAGCCAGGATGTGCTCGAGCTTGAACGGTGGCAGGCCGGTCAGCTGCTGGAGCTCGACAGCGCTCAGGCCGCCTCGCCGCGCGGCGAGGAATCCGATGATGTCCTGCTCGGCCTTGCCCCGCTGAAGAAGGCCGTTGAGCTCACGTCGGGCCCGCGACGCAACATTCGTGGCGTGGGGAGACACGTCGAGATGCCGGATGCGACATTGCCGCAGGGGATGGCCGTCTGCGACGTCATGTGGCAACGGAGGATCCGGCCTGCTCGATACGATGACTCGGACCTGATCCCCAAGCAGGCTGGGCAGTATTGATGCGATGCTGGCGAGACCCGTGCCCGGCCGGCTCTTCCCGTCCTCATCGAGCCCGTCGACGACCAGGACGAGCTGACGGCCGAGTTCGGCTACCTGCTGCAATGCGTCGCGAATCATCGATCGCCGATATGTATCCCGCAGTGTCAGCACACCCGTGGACGGCATGGGCCGGCCCAGAATCGCCGCCAGTTGTTCGGAGAGCACATCAACGAGCCCGATACTGTCGGCATGACCCGCGAGGCGCGACGTCACGAAGAAGGACACGACGTCGACATCCTCCGGCGGGTTCCGGACAAACGTCGCCATCAGCGCTGACTTACCGGCCCACGGCGGGGCCTGCCACCACACGTATTGATCGGTCCCGCTGCAGAATCGGGCCAGTTCGGTGAGCTCGGTCTCTCGATTCACCAGGCCATTCGTCGGAACGATCTCGGCGACTTGATCGACGTAGCTTGACCGAGGCCACCAGTGCGGCCGCCCGCGCGCTCTGGGTCGGGCGTTGCGCCGGACCGGTGCCGCCCGGTTTGCCTCGACCTGCTCGACCAGGTCACACGCGCGTTGCTGTACGTCGGGACTGGCGTGCAGCGCAATGACGAGACTCTGGGTCATTGTCAGGCTCGGAAACTTCTTTCCCCGAAGGACTTCGCTGAGATGAGAACGAGCGGGCTCCCGGCCCAGTGTTTTTGACATGCGAAGCGCAATCTGCCTCAGCGAAGGACGATTGTTGTCCTCGTAGGCGCGTTGCAGTATCTGGAGGAGATCCCGGACCGGGTCGTCACTCAACCGCCCGCGGCCATGGGTGCCCAACGCTGATCCCTCCGGCGATCCTCTGCCGGTGGCACCCCGGCTGAGACTAGGGGGACTCTACCGCCGCTGGTCGCCGCTCGCTATGACAGCGTGTTCGCTGGTGTGTTCGCCGAAAGAACACGTCGTGGGGCAGAAGCTGGTCAATCGGCGACCGTGAGACAGGTGTTCGCCAGCGAACCAACGAACAGCGCAGAACCGGTGGAGTGGACGCAGAGCATCGTGCTCGTCCGCGACATAGGAGGGTTCAGTGGGGCGAAAGATCACACTGCGACAGGCCGCGATCGGGGTTGCCGCGTCAACAGTCGGCCTTTCTGGAGGTGCCGTTGCCGATGCCTTGGCGTCGCATGCGCACCACACGGACCTTGGTGCAGGTCGGCTCGCGACAGTGTTGGTCAGCAGCTGGGTCTATTGCAGACTCGACGATGCGATCGAGCGCGACCGGTAGCAACGGCTGTGACGGGTGGAGCGCATCTCCCCGGACAGAGGCGCTCCACCATTCCAAGGTCGGCTGTCCGGCCAGCTATGCGGTCGAGTCGTTCAGGACGGCGTCGGACAGGACCGGCCAGACCTCGGCGGACCACTCGCCGAAGTCGCGGTCGGTGAGGCACGCGCAGGCCAGGCCCGCGACCGGATCGACCCACAGGAACGTGCCGCTGCGGCCGAAGTGGCCGAAGGTCGCGGGGGAGTTGCGCGAACCCGTCCAGTGCGGCGACTTCCCGTCCCGGATCTCGAAGCCGAGACCCCAGTCGTTCGGGTCCTGACGGCCGAAGCCCGGCAGTACACCGGAGACACCCGGAAATTGCACGGAGACGGCCTCCGGCATGAGGTCGGGGACCAGCGACGGGTCCAGGAGCTCCTGGCCGAGCAGGGCGAGGTCCGACACCGGCCCGCGGGCCCCGGCGGCCGGTGAGCCCTCCAGGGTGGTGCCGCCCATGCCGAGCGGGCGCAGCACCGACTCGGTCAGCAGCTCCGCGAACGTGCCGCCGGTGCGGGTCAGGACGAAGTCGGCGAGGAGCTCGAACCCGCGGTTGGAGTAGATCCGCTTGCGGCCCGGCGCGGCGACCTGCGTGTCGTCGTCGAACGCGACCCCGGAGGTGTGCGCGAGCAGGTGCCGCACCGTCGCACCCTCCGGCCCGGCCGGCTCGTCGAGCGTGACGTCGCCCTTGTCGACCGCGACGAGCACCGTCAACGCCGTCAGCAGCTTCGTGACCGACGCCCACGGCAGCGGATCGTCCGGGCCGGTGCGGTCGCGGACCCCCTCGGGACCCACGACCGCGACCGACGCGGTTTTGACTGGCCAGGTGCTGACGAGATCCAGGGCGCTGCTCACGCCCTCGAACCTACGGCAGGGCGTTCAGGAACGGTTCCTGGGTGTTCATGAACTCCCAGTTGTAGTAGCGGTCCCAGTTGATCGACCAGGTCATGAGCCCGCGGAAGGCCGGTGAGGTGCCACCGCGCAAGGTGTACGACCCGCAGCCGCTGCCCTTGACGAGGCAGTTGACGGCGGCCTGGACGACAGCCGGGGCGACGTAGCCGTTGCCCGCGCTGACGGCGGCCGGCACGCCGAACGCGATCTGGTCGGCGCGCAGCCCGGGGAACGTCTGGCCGGTGTTCGCAACCGGGAAGCCGGCCTTGAGCATGTCGGTCATCGCGATGTGGAAGGTGGCGTCGCCCATCTGGTGGTACTGGTTGTCCAGCCCCGTGATCGGACCGGAGTTGTAGTCCTGCACGTGCAGCACGGTGAGAGAGTCCCGCAGCGCGTGGATGACCGGCAGGTAGGACCCGGCCCGGTTGTCCCCGGCGCTGGTGCCGCCGTAGAACTGGTAGCCGAGCTGCACGAAGAACGTCTCCGGCGCCATGGTGAGCACGAACTTGGTGCCGTACTTCGCCTTCAGCGACTTGAGCGCGGCGATGAGGTTCACCACCACGGGCGTGGTCGGGTTGCGGAAGTCGCTGTCGCCGGCGTTGAGGTACAGCGAGTGGCCCTCGAAGTCGATGTCGAGGCCGTCCAGCCCCCACCGGTCGATGATCGCGCTGACCGAGTTGACGAACGCGTCGCGGGCCGCGGTGGTGGTGAGCTGCACCTGGCCGTTCTGCCCGCCGATGGAGATCAGGACCTTCTTGCCCTGGGCCTGCTTGGCCTTGATTGCGGCGAGGAAGTCCGCGTCGGACTCGACGTTCGGGCACTCGGCGACGGGGCAGCGGTTGAACCGGATGTCGCCGGACGTGACCGACGTCGGCTCACCGAACGACAGGTTGATGATGTCCCAGGCGGCGGGGATGTCGGCCACCCGGATGTACCCGGAGCCGTTGGCGAAGCTGGCGTGCAGGTAGCCGATGAGCGCGTGCTTCGGCAGCCCGGTCACCGGCGGCTGGCTGGTGCTCGGACTCGGACTGGTGCTCGGGCTCCGGCTCGGGCTGGCGCTGGGGCTGGCACTCGGGCTCTTGCTGGGGCTCTTGCTCGTGGTGGGCGACACGGTCGGCTGCCCGCCGGGCCCGTCGAGGGAGATGTCGTCGGCGTTGTAGGCGCCGGTGCCGTACCACCCGTGGACGAACACCTGGACCGACGTCTGGCCGGCGGCGGTCGTGAACGGCACGGTGAGCTTGCTGTACGCGGTCCCGCTGGTCCAGGTGGACGCGCCGCCGGTGATGCCGAGGTACACGTAGGAGCCGCGGACCCAGCCGCTGAGCGTGTAGGCGGTGCTCGGCTGGACCGTCACCGTCTGCGTGCACTGGGCGGTGTCGGACGCGGTGGCGTTGCCGTTGAGCGCGTAGGAGCCGGAGTGCACCGGGCTGGTCACGGCCCCGGATCCGCTGCCGGTGCAGGACCACCCGGACAGCGACCCGCTCTCGAAGCCGGGATTGGTGAGAAGGTTGGCGGCGTAGGCGTTCGTCGTTACGAGCAGGCCGGTCACCAGCAGGATCCCGGCGCCGAGGATGAGCGCGATGCGCTTCATGGGGGTGGACCTCCATCGACGGTGCTCGCCATTATTAGGTTTCTTAACTGTTGTTGTAAAGGCCGCCTCCGGCTTCATCTGCGCTCACCTGCTCCGGTGCCTGTGCCCGGCGGGCGGGTAAGTCGCTCGCCCGGGGCGCCGGTCGCGGGGAGGATCGACGGTATGGACGACCTGTTTCACGACACCATGCTGTGGCCGGTGCGGGTCTTCCTGCCGAAGCGGGTCGGATGGTCGCTGTGGGGTGGCAACATGCCGAACGCGCGGGACTTCCTGCTGCCCGTCTGGTCGCGGTACGCGCTGTTCGACACCGCGGAAGGGCTCTGCGACTACCTGCGCCGGGACCGCACGACGCACGTGCTGTCCCGGACGTTCGGCTGGGAGAGCCTGCGGCACGGGCTGCGCGGACGGATGCCGGACGTCTCGGACGTGGCCGACTTCCGGTTCGACCGGTTCGCCGGCTGGAGCCCACGCTACGAGGGCGGCGGGCTCGTCAGCTGCCTGGACCTGATCCGCGACCTGGGTGACCAGTTCGACGACCGGCTCCTGATCAATTTCAGCCGTCCGGGCGGGGCGCTGCGGCACCTGTACGACGTCCTGTGGGGCGAGGCGGAGCGGGTCGTGAAGCCGGAGCGGGTCGCCAAGGCGGCGCAGCAGGCGGTGGCCCGCCTCGAGATCCTGGCGAAATGGAATCCCCGGACCTGAGCCGCTGCGTTAGCATCGAGGCGCCTGTGATCGAGAGGACGTGGTCGCGAGACACGACAAGCCGGAGACGGGGCCCTGGTCGGGGAGCTGACCGAGGGTCGGGGTCTGGAAACGCCGTGCCCTGCGTGGGCGACGGCGCCGCTCCCTTGTAGTTCTCGCCCGGCGTGCAACCACGCCGCGATCACCCTTGGAAGATCATGATTCTCGTCACCGGTGCCACCGGCACCATCGGCTCCGAGCTCGTTCCCCTGCTCGCGCGGCGCCACGCCGTGCGGGCCATGACCCGCAAGCCCACCTTCCCCGGCGCGGTCTTCGGCGACCTCGACCGGCCCGAGACCCTGCCCGCCGCGCTCGACGGCGTCACGTCCGTGTTCGTCCTGGTGCCCGGGCACGGGCAGGACGGCCCCGTGCAGGAGCGGGCGCTCGTTGCCGCCGCGCGGCAGGCCGACGTCCGGCACCTCGTCAAGCTGTCCACCAGCGGCGTCACGTTCGGCGCCACCGACGCGATCTCAAACGGTCACCGCGCCGGTGAGGACGTGATCCGCGGGTCCGGGATCCCGTGGACGATCCTGCGGCCTGGGACGTTCATGACGTACCTGGAGCAGTACGCCGCCGGCATCGCCCGCGAGCGCACCATGACGGTCACCGAGACCGACCCGGTCTCCGCGATGGTGCACCCCCTGGATGTGGCGGCGGTCGCCGCGGCCGTGCTGACCACGCCGGGGCACGAACGGCAGGAGTACACGATCACCGGGCCGGAGGCGCTGTCGCCGGCGGACCAGGCCGCCGCCGTCGCCGCGGTGATCGGCGCGCCGGTGCGGCTCGCGGTGCGGACCGTGGCCGAGACCCGCGCGGTGTTCGAACGGCGCGGCTGGGGCGGGCCCCGCCTGGAGTCGCTGCTGGAGCTGAAGCGGCAGTCGGGTGCGTGGGACCACACGGTGTTCGACACCGTGCCACGGCTCGCCGGGCGGCCGGCGCTGACGCTGCGCGACTGGCTCGAGGAGCACGCCGGGGCGTTCACCGGCGGCGGCGGTACCGGTCGTCCTTGACCAGCACGTCCATCTCCACGTCGCCGTCGAGGGATCCGTACAGGCCGAGCAGGAACGCCTCGCCGTGACGCCGGACGTCACGCATGCGGGGCACCTCTGCCGCGGCGGCGGTGACGGCGTCGCCGAGGTCGAACAGGGCACGCGGCGTGCCGATCAGGAACAGGGTCGCCGCGTGCTCGGCCACCCGCACCCGTGGCGGGGTGTCCCAGCCGGGTTCCCGCCACGGGCGTGGCGCGGGTGAGCGCAGCGTGGCGGGCCGGCCGGTGGACAGGCCGGCCCGCACCGCCGTCCACCCCGCAGGGCGGAGGACGGAAGAGCGTCGGGTAGGGTAAGAGTGTACAGGGTGCGGTGGAGATATCGGTG